>QHUQ01000015.1 GCA_003221985.1 Gemmatimonadota bacterium
TGGGCCGTGGAGAAACCCGACATCCGGGGGAGATGCTCTGCGAAGAGCTGCGCGAACTCCGCGAACCGATCCCGCGGTATCGCAAGCTCCATGTTCAGCCAGTCGTTCCGGTTGAACGCGCGCAGCCCGATCCGACGCAGTATCTCTTCGCCGTAGCTCCTATTGGGAATCACGCCGTCGCGGATGAAGAGCGACGTCGAGAACGGCACGACGACGGAGAACCCGCGCCGCTCGACCGAGGCCGCCCACCCAAGCACCTTCCTGACGACCGGCATCCTGAGCCAGGGCACTGCGAGCCGCGCGGCGCCCCCGGCGGGTGGACCGGTGTAGCGAACAGGCTCGGCGCCGAGGTACGGCTCCGTCGTCGCATCGATGGTGAGGTACAGCATGGCCGCGTCGACGAACGGATGTTGCGCGAACCGCAGGTACTCATGCGCACGCGCCAGCTCGTCGAGACACGCGATGAACTCCTGCCGCGGCATGTTCGCGAGGCGGTACACGCAGGGCGTTGAGCGCCTGACAGCCACGGTGACCTCGACGACGACGCCGAGCGTGCCGAGTCCGAGACGCAGCGCGCGTAGATCGTGCTGTGCGGAGATATGGCGAAGGCGGCCGTCCGGGCCGAGCACAGTCATCGCCGTGACGAGCTCCGACATGAGCCCACCATCGCGGCCATAGCCGTGGGTACCGGTCGCCAGTGCGCCCGCGAGCGTCTGCTGTCCGTGGTTACCGCAGTACCGGAGTGCGTAACCGCGCGCGTCGAGGTAGGCGCACAGCTCGTCGATCGTGATCCCGGCCTCGCAGGTGAGCGTAGCGGCATGGGGATCGAGCCCGCGAATCCGGTTCAATCGCGCGACCGAAATCATCGCACTACGCGAGTAGAAGCTGTCATTGTAGGAATGCCGTTGCCCGACGATGCGCACCTGGCGACCGCCGTCCGCGGCACGGCGCACGAGCGTGGCAAGCTCGTCCACGTTCGCCGGCTGCGAGACCTCGGGCCCGAACGCGCGCCAGGTGCGCGCGAAGTTCGCGATCATCAGACAGGGCGCCGCATCCGGGAGGATGTGTCGCACGGAAGCGACCGACTCCCGCCACAACGCCTCGGCGCCTGCCAGATCCCGAGCCCGACGGCTCGGCGTCGCCGCGCGGCCGCGATCCCAGTACACCGACGTCGCCTCCGGCAGCTCGATGAGACGCATGATCTCGCGTGCGGCGTCATCGGGCGTTCGGACTCGCGTCGAGGCCCGCTCGAGCCACGCGGCGATTCGGCTCTTATGACGGTGGATCTCGGTCGCCACGTAGCCGGGGGAGATGATTTGGACGCGCAAGTCCGGATGGAGCTCCTGCAGTCTCAGGAAGAACCTCGTCGCGGCTTCCTTGGACGCGGCGTAGCGATGCCAGAACCCGGAGAGCGGGCCAGAGATCGCGGCGAGCCTGTGGGCCTCGCTGCCGACGTAGACGATCTGCTTGAGCGTGGACTTCCGGCACGCATCGAGCAGCAGGTGCGTCAAGAGGAAGTTGGACAGGTAGTTCACCTGCCAGTGCAGCTCGTGACCATCGCGGGTGGTCTCCCTGCTCCACGGGACGTGGACACCCGCGTTCAGGACGAGCAGGTCGATCGGCTTGCCGAGGGCGAGGATGTCAGCTGCGAATTCGCTGACCGATGCCAGCGACGCGAGATCGAGGGAGTGATGCTGCAGATCGCCCTCGATCTTGCGGCGGGAGCCGACGAGCATCGACGCACCGCGAGCCGCGAACTCCGCCGCCAGAGCGCGACCGATCCCGCTGCTTCCTCCGGTAAGCACGACGCATCGCCCTTGGAGGGCGCCCTCTGGAGTCATATCGAAAGCGTCCGCTACTGCACGGGGATCAAATCAAACTTCCCGAACGTCTCCTGATAGAACAGTGCGCCTTGCTTCCGATCTCCGCCGCTCCAGTGTTTGTGACCACCCGGAATTCGGATGAAATCGCCCGGGCCGACGCGTTTGGCACCGGCATCATCCCGGTACAGATAGGCGCCGCGCAGGACGACAACCAACACGTCCGCCGTATGCGTGTGCATTCCGGCATCGAATCCAGGACGGAACTTCGTAAACCCCCCGAACGGTCCGTCGGTGGTATCGCCCCAGGCCACGTAGCTGCCGACCCCCGGCACGAGCGGCGAGTATTTGACGGCCCGTGAACGTGCAAAGATGACGCCGGAACTTTGCTCCTGGCCTGCGAACACGACTGCCGTCGTCAGGG
The DNA here is from genome assembly GCA_003221985.1 of Gemmatimonadota bacterium. The sequence continues at coordinate 2,245 of QHUQ01000015.1, forward strand.
CCACAGCGACGGCGACCGTAGCGAGCGTCCACGCGCGCTTCATTTGACCTCCCGGCTGATGGTTGGATGCGGTGATCAATCACTGGGGAGCGCGTAATTCTCGTGCATAAGTGTCCTCCCGTCGAGGCCGGACGCCCGCCGGCGCTAGGCGCAGGAGCTGAACATTACGGGATTGCTGAGTTGCTCACGAACGCCAGTCGCCGCCCGTCCGGCGCCCACGAAGGGACGTTGATCGTTCCCTGACCCCCATACAGGTAAGCGATGACTCGCGCCGGTCCACCACCGACGGGCATCAGTCGCAGCAACACGTGCTTGTAGAAAGGATGATCGTCGGGCGCGACGTCCGCGGAAAAGGCGAGATAGGCGATCCATTTGCCGTCGGGAGAAATGTGCGGGAACCAGTTGTTGAGGCCGTCGTTGGTGATCTGCTCCTGGGCGGACCCATCAGGTCGCATCCGCCAGATCTGCATCCGCCCGCGCCGCGCCGAGTTGAAGTAGATGTATTGTCCGTCGGGCGTGAACTCCGGTCCATCATCCAGTCCCGGCGCGGTCGTGAGGCGGATCTCGTTGCCACCGGCCGCGGGGATCTTGTAGACGTCGAACTCGTCGTTGCGCTCGCCCACGTACACCAACCACCGGCCATCGGGGGACCAGCCATGCAGGTACGATGGTCCCTTCGCGGTGATGCGTGTGGGCGTGCCGCCGGTTGCTGGAACCGTGTAGACAATCGAAGCGCCGCTGTCCTCTACCGCATGGTTACTGATGGCCATCATCCGGCCGTCGAACGACAGGACGTGGTCGTTGTTGTTGCGCGTCGCGAATCCCGTGTTGATCGCGGCGGCCGAGCGTGCGGCGAGATCGAAGCGGTACAGCCGTCCCTCCTGCACGTAGATCAGCGCCGTGCCGTCGTGCGTCCAATTAGGCGCCTGAAACGATCCCGAGTACTGATGCACGATCGTTGCGTTCCCAGTCGCGACGTCGAGAATCTCGAGGTTCGAGCCGATGTAATCGCGGTAGGGGACGAAGTCCCGCTTGGCCGGCGTCGTGATGCGGACATTGCTGAACGTGGCCCGCTCCGTGACGCTGTCGTTGTGCGAGCACACGAACAGGCCGACGTACACCGTATCGGGGAGTGTGACGCCCGCGAGTCGCTGCGTGACGAGGGTGTCGCCGAACTGCGCGACCGACATGAAGTACTCGCCATCACGCCGCTCAAGCTGGATGACCGCGTCCGCATCCGGGAGACTGTCGGCCGATTTGGCTTCCTCTGTAATGCCGCTGTTCTCCCGACGGAACTGCAGCGACATCAAGCCGTTGCCGTGCAACGCCGCCGTCACATGCGCGCTGCGCGGATCGAGCGAAGGGCGAATGGTCCAGCCGATCTTTCGATGCTCGTCCCCACCCGCGCCGTTGAAGCGCGCACGTGTCGAGAGGATAAAGTTGCCGCTGATCCGTTTCCAGACGAAGTGAAAATCGTCGCGCGCGTCCCACATGTTCTGGCCCGAGCCCGCGACCAGATACGTCTGCTGCCTGGCATCGTACGATGCAGAACCTCGTGCTCGGCCGACGTCGCTGTGTGTCGTGAAGATGCCGATTGGACTCTGCGCGCCGAGAGCATCGCCGCAGACGGCGGAAATCAGCACGAGCGTCACCAGGCGGGAACAGGGAGGGAGGTGCATGGCTTCTAGTTCGCTTTCAGAACCGCCTCGATAAAGCTCAGAGTCTTGGTTTCGACCCAGGATGCCGACAGGGCGGTAATGCCGATCGTGCCGAACGCTGGGGTAGGCGTCGTCTCGCTCGATGTGCTCCCGCACCGACGCTTCATGCCCGGCGCCCTTGAGCTCGGCCATGATCGCGTCGAGGACGGGACGTACGATCGAGTGCAGCCGCTCCCCGCACATCCGCCGATCCGCCTGATCCTGCGGCGTCTTGTTCGCCGGCTCCACCTTTGCCGCTCGCTCGGCGTAGGCCCGCAGCAGCGCTTGCAGCCTGGCCTTGTATTCCTCAGTCACGGTCCCGTTTCCCTTTCCTTTTCGTAGCCGCCACCGCGATGGCTTTCTCTGCCCACTAAATGTACGGAAGCTCGAACTCGCAGGCATCCTGCTCAGCGACCGTCCGTCCGAACCGCGGCATAGACATACTGGTCACGAACCTGTCCGGCCTTGATTGCGCTCGAGCGCAGCACGCCTTCCTGCACGTACCCGGCCTTCTCGAGAACTCGGACCGAAGCGGCGTTATCGGTAAACGGCAATGCGAAGACGCGCAGCAGATCGAGAGACGAAAAGGCGTAGTGCGTTGCAGCGCGCACCGCGGCCGTCATGATGCCCCGGCCCCAGTACGTACGCCCGAGCCAGTACCCAATCTCGGCGGAGCAACGCTCGATGTCCTCCCCCCGGCGCAGGCCGATCCCACCGACTGGCTCATCCGCAACGACAATCGCGAAGTTGGTAGGCGGCGTTTGAGCAGCCACGGATCGGATGTACGCAACAGCGTCGGCCGCACGATAGGGGTGAGGAAAGCGATCCCGCAGGTTGAGCCAGACATCGCGGTCGTTGGCGTGCCGCGTGATGGGCGCCGCATCCGACGCGCGCCACGGGCGCAACAGGCAGACTCCGCACTGGACCTCCATGGCGTCAGGCGGCGTCCGCTCGAGCGTACAGATCGGCCGACCATTTCAGCGTTTCGCGACGCCCCAGCCGCACGAAACCATGTTGCTCGAGCAAGGCCTCCATACCGCGCGCCGAATGCACGAAACCCCGAAAGGGGTTCCGAAACAGGGCGCGGCTCAGATTCTGCATCCCCACGACGGCCCGCACATACCACCGATCGCGCGGGTACGAGAACCCCAGGAGACGCCGGCTGCGGTGCAATGCCGCCTCGAGCAAGGGTTGGTAGGCCGGGTAGCAGCAAACGACGCGATCCATGGTCACGACGTCGGCCGGCATGACGTCTCCCGCGACGGACACGAAGTCGCCCTTTACCAGGTCAAGCCGATCCGAGATGTTGCGCCGACCCGCCTCCTCGCGCGCCGCAGCAACGTAGGCCGGCGCCGCCTCCACAGCCGTCACCCGCTCAGCACCCGCGGCCAGGAGCTCGAAGCTGAGCGCGCCGATACCGGCGCCCACATCCAATATCGTCCCGCCCCGCCCTGCGCCGAGAATTGCATCCCGCAGCAGGCGCGTCGTCTGATCGGGTCCTCGCCTCCGGTAGCGCTTGAGATCGCGTCGGGCGACGGCATCGCTGAACTGGCGCTGGTTAGCAGCGAAGAACGAAGCGCAGCAAGAACTCATTGGCTCCAATTCTACCATGGACGGAGTATGCTCGCCTCGGCCATCCACATCAGTGTCGCAACTGAGCGAGGGCGTCGGCGATGGCGACCAGATTGTGATCGTTGACCGCCTCCACAACCCTGTACCAGTCGTGATCGACCGTCGTCGGGTACATGGCGCCGAGGATCGCGCCGGCAATCGAGGCTACGGAGTCACTGTCTCCACCAATGTTCGCGGCCAGGAGAATCGCTTCTTGCGCCGACTGCATGAGCGTACCAAGTCCCAGCGCCAACGGCACGATCGTCAGTGGCTGGTTCGGAAAGCACAGCGCCGCTATCTCCGCGGCTCGCAATGCGGGAAGGCGCCGCAGATTCTGATGCACTGTGCGGACCGCGTCCCCGAGCGCGGCGGCCGTAGGACCGCGCCACCGACGCTCGGCAGCGGCCGCAGCACGCTCGGCAAACTCCAGCACCTCGGGTGGAGAAGCCCCATCAATCGCGGCCGAGACCGCAGCGGCCGTGGCAGCCGCGGCCGCGATGGCTAGCGACCCGCCATGCGTCGAAACCGACGTTTCACGAGCGCCGTTCAGCAGGTCCTCCGCGCGGTGCGAGGTATACAAGATGCCCACCGGCGCCACACGAATTGCGGCGCCACAGCCGTCATGGTTCGTTGCAATCCGCGCGGGATCGGCGGCCTGGTGAAATTCCCAGAGGGATTTGAGACCCGGATGCAAACACTTCGTACAGCGGAGCAGCTCACGACCGACGCTCACGTGCGACACGCTCCGATCGGTCACGATGGCACGCGCGACGGCAATGGTGCGTTCGGTGTCGTCCGTCGTTTCACCGATCCGCCATTCGTGCTTCGCGTTCCCCGCGTACCGGGGGATGACCGACCCGGGAGTCCCTTCGAAACCGCGGATGCCGTGGGGATACCAGTGCAGCACGTCCTCATGCGACAGCGTCTCGGTTTGCTTGCCGATGGCGTCGCCGGTAGCGATGCCCGTGAGGCAGCCGAGGATACGATCAGCTGAAGTCACCCTCCTCGGGACGTTCACTTCCCCAATCTAGGCACTCCGCAACTCATAGGTCAGCGTGAGAGGATGCTCAGTCCCGTGCCCTACAGCCGAGGTGCCTTCGCCCCGCAGGCCTCGCAGCTCTCCTGTGCCGGAGCCGGAAATGACGACATAGGACTCCTGCGCCACGCCGTTCTCGAATACTCCAGTGCGTTGGAGCACAAAGCTGCCCGCCTTCCCTGCAACGTGCCCGACGATCCGCTCGAGGCCGACAAACGTGGCCGAGCCGTCGCCGCGGTACATCATCACGTATTCGACATGCCCCTCGCCCGCGATATCGCCGGTGAACGTCTTTGTAACGGCGGCCCGAGTCAGCTTTGGTATGTCCGGGCCCTCACTATAAGGCTTCTCGTCCCAGCTCTTGATGCTGAATCGCGAGTGCGCGACGTTCTTCATGTTTCCTGCCTCGGCCAGGTGATCCTAGTTGTGGACGTCAAAGTGAAAGACAACTCTCTTGACGTTCCTTGGCGGACTCGAACCGTCAGAGCCGGTCATGATTTCAAGCTCCGCGTAATCCGACCCGACAAATCCGGCGGTCGGTTGGTAAACGAACGTCGCGACGTAGTTGGTCTCCGCATTGCGGCGGATCTCACTAATGATGTAATGCTGTGGAAGACGACAGGTAGCAGACCGACGAGTGCGACTCGGATAAGGAAACGTACGCCTTTCATGTGGTCCCCCGTTCGCTGAAGACTACCACTCCGATCAGAGGCTCCGGATCCAGGTCTCCCACGCGACCGCGTTCCGACCGAAGTCGCGGCCGCTCAGCTGCGCGTTCGCATGCTAAGAGAAGTGTGTAGAGAGCGTCATTGTTGCGAGCATGCAACAGAAGAGCGGCGGGGGATGGCTGCGGCGGTCAAAAGACTGTTGACGGGCACGGCACCGGACGGTGGAGGAAATGCAGCGGCTGCGTACGCCGGCACGGCCGCGAGTCTCTGGCTGACCAGTGAGGACGGAAGCAGCAACGCGGCGGAAGCCAGCAGTACTCTGTACATGTCGCCTCCTAACGGGCCACTCCGCTCAACCAATTAACAAGTTGCCACAAAGAACCAGCAGCAATGCTACCAGGGCCAAGAGTACGAGGTTCCAGATCCGTCGAGCTGAAGGCTGCACGACCGACGCCGCGGCCGTGGGCACGAGATCGCGTACGATCTCTCGAGCCCGCGCAAAGTCTGCGCTAGAAACGAGAACTCTAACGGGAACGAACGGGAGTGCGGCGCCTGACTCGTCATTAAGGACGACATCGATGCCCTCGGCGCCCAATGCAAGCCGAACGCTTTCGATCAGCACGCGATCTGTACTTTGCAGAACGACATTCATCGCGCTGTCGAAGGGGGTGCGCCTAGGCTGCGGCGGCGCCTCAAGTCACGGGACAGGCTGCAAAGCGCTCGCCTCCTCAGACGAAAGGGCGTCCGGAATCGCCGCATAACCGAGATGCGTTGGGTAACCGCGCACGGGATCAAAGGACGCTTGCGCCGGTGGCCAGGACGATCACGGAACGCAGTGTATCTTGCCGAACTTCCAACCATAATGGCTCGTTCGCGAGAGTGATCAGACCTCATCGAAGATGCGTCCGCGAGCAACGTAGTCCGTCATCCTGCCCTCCCAAATTTTGAGCAACAGGGGTTCCGTACAAACGGTCTCCCTCAAAAGGGCATCCGCGATGGCGCGCGGCAAGTCCGGGTCGTAATGGGTGGCTCGGATCTCTGCGTCCATAGCTACGATGGTGCGACTGGTTGCCGGATCGTGGATGATGTCCGTCCGAAGGAATGCCTCGACACGCCAGCGGGCGGGTTGTTCAGGCTCCGCCTCGTCGGGAATAGCAGAGAAATGGCCCACCGGTGTGTAAACAGCTCCGCCTCCCGATAAGCGGGCGACGTGGCGAATGTCCCCCACGACTCCGTCGGCTTCATCAGCGAATAGCACCAGCTCGTAGCAGCGCAGGAGTGGGATGATGCGCATTTGAGAAGGATGCTGCCTAACGGAATGCGCCTAAGCTGCAGCGCGAAGCTGGAATGATCACAAATGAAGGTTGCTTCAGGCGCGTGTTAGGCAGCGAGTGCCGCACGACCTCACTCAGATCCTTTCTTGATTCCACCACCGATTAGACTGCCCACAACAAACCCCCCAATCAATCCAACGAACACGCGACGATCGCTTCCACATTTTGCGCTGTCCTGACAGGCAAGTCCGTTTAGTAAGTGCGCGGCGACGAGACCACCCACCGCCCCGATTAATCCGCCTTCAACCCAATAGGTACCCGTACGCGGGATGGAGTCCGCCCAAGCAAGAGCTCGAAAGGGGGCCCCACCTTGCTGGTAAGTCGGGAATGGCGGCGTGAGACGAGGGCTCTGTCCATTCAGCGGCAAAGGAATAGAACAAATCAAAAGAATGACAAACGGAATTCTATCACACCGCACGTCAGGACCTCCTCCGGATTCATTGAGGACGGGCGCCACCAGCTTCAAGCGCGTGTTAGGCAGCACCCTCCCCGACGGTCACTTGGCGTAGTATCCGTCGCCGAGAAAATGTAGGGTCACGTAGGGCTCATCTCCCACTACCCAGAGGTCATGGGGCTCAGGGGGAATGTGAAACAGCGTCTGACCACTTATATCCCGGCTCGTGGGTGGCCCGACCGATCATCAGTTTGTCGAGAGCGATGAGCTCGAACCGACCCCGGGGGAAGCGCCGGACTTCATCCGGCACGTCGAAGCGCTTGAGAGTCACATTGGGCATGGAGGTTACCCTGAAGGTGTGGTGCAGCCTTCACCTGTGAGGAGTCAATCTAAAAGTCATGAGGGCCTTCTCGCTCGCCGGCAGCGTCGCGGGCCCAAACGCGTCGACATCCTGTGCGTGAAGCGTAAACGCAACCGCTGCCTTGATCCCAACGACCATCACGCCATGCATCGCGGACACGGCTTGCCCCGATGGGCGCTCTGGCGAAGGCCCATTCGTCCCCGACCATCTGATGAGCTTCGCGTTCACACCGTCGACCTGAATGGGGCTGTCAGATTGTTGCCAGTGATCCCTCCGCTGACGAACGCCTCCGATCATCGCGGCTGCGATCTCGTCCAAGCTCGGCGCCGTTCCGGCAGAGACTTTGTCCAGGTCAATCAGGGTCACCTCGATGAGGCTTCGGGTTCCATCGCTCCTCGGATCAGAGGCAAAACCGAATGCCGTCACACCAGGTCCACCGCTTCGCTGTCCGACCAGTCGGTATCCTGCGGGTAGCCTCACGCTAAACGTGTCTTGACCGAAAGCCTGGACAGTTTCTTGTCCGACCACTGGCTTGTGACCGAGCAATAGCAGAACGGTCGTCAGCAACGCTGAGCGCAAGGAAGACCTCGAGTTATTCAACGGGGCCGCCGGCAGACCTCGCTTGGACTTCTTCCGACGTCATGCCATAGAGCGGGGGCGTGGGGACGTTCAGAAGGCCGAGCATCAGGTAGATCTGGCCACGGTGGTGGGCTTCGTGCTCGACCATGGCCCGCAACCACTTCCAGGTGGTGATCGGGGTGCCGGCTGGGGTGAGGCATTTCCGTTCAAGGTCCGCGTCCGTCAGCGTCCCGAAAATCGCCTGCGATTCCACGCCGAGACGATCGAAGAAAGACTTGCCGGGATGCGGGCTCCACTCGATTTGGTCCGGAGGAATACAAGCCACGACGCGGCGCGTACGGCCGCGAATGGTTCGCCAATAGTCGAGGAAAGATCCGATCGAGCTGATTTCCATCGCTTCAGACAACCTCATAGCAAACATCGGTCCGGATCAGCGACGGATCGGCATTCCATGCATCCTGCCAGTGCCCGTAGATCTCCCAATTCGGGCCAGCCAGCCGGTGATCCGTTGCCTGGGACCATTCGCGCACCGCGGCATGAGCCTGCCCCAAGCTGCCGTACGGACCCAGGTGTGTGACGACGGCGACGCGGCCGCCCGGCGTCGCGGACCGCACGACACCATCCTGTTCGGTAAACGCTCCCACCACTTCAACGCCGGCCTCAAGGCGAATCGCACCATCCCAATAGATCGCGACGTTCCGGCCAGCTTGCGCGCCTTGAGCCCGCAACGTTTTCCAGACGCGACCACAACACTCAGGCACCACGCGCGCGAGGCCGGACGCCGGGACCTGCAGGCGCACGACGGCCAGCGGCGCGGGAGCAAGATCGTGGAGCTCGACAACGAAGGACGGCAATACTGCCTCGGCTGTCTAGCGGATCCTAACCGCCCTTAGTGGTTGCTACTCCAAAGCAGTGCGAATATCCGTCATCGTCCGTGACAAAGAACTCAGTTTGACCATAGTCGCGCTCAGTGATCTCTGACACGGCGTAGCCTAGCCGTTCCAGTCGAGCTCTCAGTCCGTGGATATCACGCGGCGCCCAGTAGAGTCGAACGCCCTCGTAGTTCTCCGGCTTGATCGGTGTGCCCGCTCGTTGATTGAGCCAACAGTACAAGTGCTCATTGTGAACCATACAGCCGATCAGGCGACCGTCCTGCCGCATCGGTCGGTCCATGGTAAGTCCGAGACCCTCGACCCAGAAGCGCAGACTCTTCTCGAGATCGGCGCTTGGGATAACCGGCATACAGGACTTCACGTGCACCGACCGCTCCTTTGCCGCCTAATCTACGCGCGCCGCCAGCTTCAAGCGCTTGTTAGGCGCCGGCACAACGCGCTCGTCGATTGCGCGCCAAGACTACCCTTGGAATACGTGCGCCACTTCGTGTCCGTGCTGTCCAGCCGTACGGTGCTCGACCTCGTGCTGTCGCCCGGAAGGACCAGCGGTTTCCTCGAGTCGAAAGCATTCAGCACACGTTGACGTAGACCTCGACAGTCGACTTCAACTTGTTCCACACGGTACCCGGCTCCAAACTCGGGCCGGTGCCGATCCAAATCCCAACGCAACCAGACTATAAAGGAGCCATCCCTGCGTCCGACCGCGGCTGTGTCCAAATCGACCGTCTCGCCTTCGGTGGTGAGAACCCGCACCCAGTGGCGAGATGTGGCGACCTGGCAGGGGGCCATCGATGGAGCAAGGATAGAAGTGAGCAGAACAACCAGGCTTACCGGAGTTTTCATGTGCCACCCGAACGCAAAAAGGACCGTGCCGAGCGGGATCGCGCGGGCTTGTGGATCTGTCCCCCAACCAGCGCGCCTACCGTGAAGCCCAGCGCGCCACCCAATAGAGCACCACCAAGCGTTGCACGCACGCAGCTCCCCGACTCGCAAATCTTATGGAATTCCAGCGCGCTGATAACGCCGAGACCGACGCCACCAATGATGCCACCCTCGACCCAATAGCTCCGTGGGATGGCCTTTCCGGCCTGCGTAAATGGATGCCCTGATGATTGCGGCGGGCTGGTCTCAGGAGGCGCATAGGTCTGGAACGTTGAAATTCGCTGCGCTAACAGCGGGGCTGGCGCGAGCAGGAGTGACAATATGAGGACCTGTCTCATTACGCATCTTGTACCACCGAACGGTGGGAATCGTACCATCAGATCGCCGCCGTCTAACGGATGGCGCTTATGCTGCGGCGCGCTGGTGAAAGAGTCGTCATTCAGTATCCTACGCGCGCCGTCAGCTTCAGGGCGCGTGTTAGGCGGCCCGACCTAGAGGGCGCCGCTGGCGGGACTCAAGACCAAATTCATCGCCACCAGCAATAGAAGCGACATTCCGACGACCAACACCGCAATATTGCGCACCGAGCGCAGCTCCGGCCGTCGCACCAGGTCAAGCACCGAACGCACGCATGCGTACAGCATCACGAGGCAACACAATGGGATCGCCAGCAATAAGAGTAGGAGTGGGAAAAACAAACTATCCTGTCCGCTGCGCGAGAGAACGAAGGCAGCTAACCAGATGGCACCCCCGACGAACGAAATGCCAAGGATAAGCTTGCTCGACGATGATATGTCGGCGGGCTGAGATAGCGGGAAATCTCCCAAGGGCGCGTGCGTCCGTGAGAGCAACGCACTTCGGTCTCGGCGAATGGAGACGTCTGACGATTGTTTGTCGTGTGTTGCAGCCATCGCTTTGTCCTCGCGAATGGGCCGCCTAACGGACCGCGCGTAAGCTGCCGCGCGCTGACGAAAGATTCATTCCCTAATCTACGCGCGCCGTCCGCTTCAAGCGCGTGCTAGGCCGCAGGCAAGGCGTCGCAGCGCTCAAAGCAAGATTTCCCTGACAGTGCAAACCTTGTCGGCCTTCAAGTGCGCCACGTCGGCGAAGCACTGATCGGTGACTCTCACTTGGAATTCACTCCCGCCCGAGGGCCTGAAGTTTAGGAACGAAGCGCCCTCGCCTTCGCCCCGCAGAGCCTCGCCATAGTAGCGCGCGAAGTCCGCCACCGTCGACCCAACGCCAACGCCCTCCTTAGTCTTGAATGCGGAGTCACTCGTAGAGACATAGTTCCAGTGCTGCACGACCTTATGCCCCGCGATGCTGACGACGAAGGTGACGTTTGGCGAACCCTCGAGTCTACCCACCGTCCTGATCACGTTTCCTGCGCCGAACTTCGCGCGGAGTTGGCGAACGGAGTCCTTGGGACTGACTGACCCGATCGTGGCGTGCTCGAGGTCGACAAGGAACTGGTCTCCCTGAGCTGAACCAGCAACAGTCACTGACAACGCGGCTACCAACGCTGCTAACACAGCGACCTCCATGGAACTTGCATTGTATTGATCGTTGCTGCGGCCTAACGGCGTGCGCCTAAGGTGCGGCGCCTCACTGGAGTATTGACAAATGGAATTCTACCTCAGACGCGGGGCGCCGTCAGCTTCAGGCGGGCGTTAGGCGACGCGTCAACGTTCTGCTCTTGGAGCCTTGTTGCAAATCATACCGCCCCACGCCGTTTCAAGAACCGGTTAAGGCACAGGAGTAGAACTGCGCCGCCCGCCGCGATCGCGACGCTTCGCAGGTCGAACCCTGAAATGTTGCCGAACCCAAGTCGGGTTCCGACAAACCCGCCAACCAGCGCGCCGGCGATGCCTAGTAAGATTGTGACGATGATCCCGCCAGGGTCTTTGCCGGGCATGACGATCTTGGCCAATAACCCCGCAACCAGTCCGAGAAGGATCCACGTGACGATTCCCATGGTGATTTCTCCGGTATCGATTGCAGAGCCGTGTCGCGCCGCCTAACGGATCGCGCGTAAGCTGCGGCGCGCTGAAGAAAGATTCATTCCCTAATCTACGCGCGCCGCCAGCTTCAAGCGCTTGTTAGGCGGCAGGCCCATAGAACTGCTTCCACTCGTACATGGCTTCCCGATCCTCGACGAGCCAGGAAAGGAGGGCTCCGAACATTAGACCACCAAGCGCACCGAGAACTCCACCTATCGGACTCAACGGGGCGCCCGGGGCGATTAGCACGCCAGCACCTGCGCCCGTAAGCGTCGCGCTTAGCCAGATGAGCACAGAGCGCCCAACGCGAGGACGGCGTTGCCAGACGGCGGCAACGCTGCTCAGATCCACCTGGGTCGGCGCGCCATGGCGGTCCAACCCCTTGAGGAGACCACCATCCAAATCGACGTCCAGCACCTGCATCTCGCCGTCAAGCCCGTCCTTGGTCAGGACTCGAGCCCACAGCCGCTCGTGCGCCGCGAAGAACGGGAGTCGCGCCGTAGCACGCTCCACAGCGTGGGCCAGCTCTTCATGCTGCAACTGCTCGAGCGAGGGCAAGGTGGCGTCATCCCGAGCGCGCGCTGCCGCCTAACGGATCGCGCTTAAGCTGGGGCGCGCTGAACAAAGATTCATTCCTTAATCTACGCGCGCCGTCAGCTTCAAGGGCTTGTTAGGTAGCGGGTTGGGTCTAGGTCCCACCGCAATCTCGGCGTGCGCAATAGACAATGCCCACCGTAAAGAGTACCCCTAACGCCAGCGCCGTACTCCGCCACAACCCATCCACGAGCTCCCCCACGCGGACGGAGTCGATTTGGGCTCGTGGAATTACCACGTAGCAGGAATCACAGGTCAGGGGTTTGTGGAAAGGAATTCCGGCGAGCTGCGTTGAGTCGACCCGTACCTTATGGAGGATATCGGCGCGCCCGCTGTGCCAGACTTGGACCTGCTGCCGAGCCGAGATGGGGCCTAGGGAGTTGAGCGGACGTCGGGACCAACCCGCGCCGCAGCCCATGCACGCGAGCGCGAACACCGCGCTCGCAACTCGGTATTGCGACAGCTGGAT
>QHUQ01000016.1 GCA_003221985.1 Gemmatimonadota bacterium
CGCGCTATGCGTTCGATGGCGCCCACAATATCGCGACGGAGGTCTGGCCGGCACGGTTCGCGGCCTGGTTGCTCGATCGCGGTGACTCGTGGGGCGCTGCCTTCCCGTCGTCACACGTCGCCGCGTCGGTGGTGGCAACGGGCATGGCGCTGCGCTACTGGCGCGCGCTGGGACTCGTGCTCCTGCCCTTCACCGCGGGCCTGATCCTCGCCGTGGTCTACGGGCAATTCCACTATGCGGTGGACGCGCTCGCGGGATTGATGGTGGCGGCGATGATGCTCGGCATTATGCAAACCGCCGAAGCCCCAGAGCCTCGGCGGTTGGGGGGGACGGTCGCCGACTACACCGTGGAGCCCGGCAGCAGCGTTTAGTGCCCGATGTGCATGGGGGGCATCGCGCCGCTGCTCCCCACCGGACCCATGAAATGCCGCAGGTCCTTCTGGTAGAGAGAGTCGCCGGCGTCCGTCTTGGGCCAGCTGGCTTTGCGATCGGGGGCGAATAGTCCGCCCACCACGCCCATCCCTCCACCCGCAATCGTGTGACCGGTCGGATTCTCGTAGATCACGCGGACGCGGTAGCGGTGTGACGGAGTAATACGCAGCCCAATCGCCATCAGGCTGTAGAGCTTCGTTACTGGCACCGCGTTCGGTTGGTCGGTCTGCGCCGCCACCGGCTCGCCGTGCCACAGCAATTCCCCTGTAGTCGCATCCCAAAACTCGATCGTCCGGCCGTACTGATGCATGTGCCCACCAATCACGATGAGCTTGCCATCCACTGACGGGCTTCCTTCATATGCGCGCTCGGTGCGCCCCGGCGGCAGGTCGAAGGACTTGTCGCCCACGGGAAAAGCCACGTCCAGCTGCCAGGGTATGACGGTAAACAGCGGCCAGGGCCGCCGCTCGGGCACATAGCTCACCACGAGCCGGGCCCTGACATCGTGATATCGGAGGGTGGTGGCGTTGTGGAGCATGGCATTCGAGAGAATCAGCTGGCCGGCACGAATGGGCGCGCCGACCAAGAACCACGGAAAGCGGATCTCGCCTGTCTCGGTGCCCGACGCCAGGATGCGCCGTGAGATGGGAAGAAACAGCTCACGCTCATTCGGATCCATGACGTTCACGTGATGGAGCAGCTCGATGGGAAGCTGACGTCCGTGCGCGTCGACGACTTCGGCGTGTAGGGCATAGACAGCGCCGCTCACAGGAAGCTCACCCACGGACGCAGGCTGATCGACCATCGCACCGGCGGGCAGATCGACCGCAGGCAACTCGATCACGAGCTCGGCTCGCTTTGGATTCGCGGTGATGGTGGCGCGCTGCAACGCGCTCCAGTCACGCGGCGGGGCATGCCCGCGCGCGCGAGACGGTGCCGCTCCGGCGACATATCCAGCGAGGATCAGGCGCAGCGCGGCCAAGACCACGAACGACCATGACGTCATCGGCAGTCCCCTCAGCGAGTCGGCGAGTCGGTTACGGCGGCGAGTGTGGAAAACGGAACGCCATCGAGAGTGACGCCGGGCGGAACGGCGACGTCGAGGCGCTCCAGGATCGTGGGCATCAGATCTACTGTACGCATGGGAAGCTCTGGAAGAGCCACGCTCGCGGCGATCGGGACCTCCATGTGTTCCGCAATGAGACTGCCGTGCCCGGCGCGATGTTCGGGGATTTCCCAGGGCCCGCGGAAGTCCGCGCCCGGACTCGCGGCCAGAGCGAGATCGCCGGCGCGCGCCGTGTGGAACAGCTGCAGCAATTGGCGCGGTGCGTCGGGCACGTCCGTCTCCCTCGTGCGGGCCAGCAGTTCGCGGTCATCGAGCTCCGCATACCCGCCCAAACCGAGTGGGTCGTCATTTTGGGGCTCATAGCAGACTAAGCCGGATGCCTCTGTTAACCTCGCTCGCCCCGTCCTGGTTCGCACGATGACACCTCCGGTGTCAGAGCGGCAGGCGGCGAGCCGGACGGCTGGAAGCGCGAGGAAGCGGTCGAGCATGTCGCCCGGAATCTCCGATTCCGTCAGCGGCCGGTCTCGGCCCAAACGCGGATCGAAGTACACCTGCACGCTGGCATTCCCCGACACCATCGTCGCCGCTTGGGCACCGCGACGCCAGACGTGCGTGGGGTGACGCAGGGTTCGTATCCCGTCGCGCTCGAGCTGCACGGCCACGTCGGAATGGTCTCGGATGACGGTCATGCCGTGATCCGAGACGACAAAAAAGGCTGGCAGCACGTCTCCCCTTTGCCTGACGCGCGCCACAAAGTCACCCAGCGCGCGATCCACCAGCCGATAACTCTCGAGGACGGCCGGGTGCAGCGGATCCTTCAAATGAGAGATGCCATCCACGCCGGGGAAGACGACAAAGAGGAAGCGCCACGGCTCGTCCGCGACCTCGAGCCAGGCGCGGGCGACCGCCCGGTCCAGCGCCGAATAGGTGCCGAGATAGTGCGCCGCTGCGCCCAGCACGACACGCCGGGTCGGGACTCGGTTGGCGCCCGCCGCGAGGCCCCGGGTGAGCGGGGTGCAGATCGCGATGCTGTCGGGAACGAGATCGAACAGTGAGGGAGCGGGTGCGATGTCACGGTTGAGCCACCCGCCCTGGACGCCGCAATAGCTCCGGGCGGCGCACCACTGCTCGCGCCATCCGCCGGCAGCCCCGCGGCGGTCGAGCCAACGGATTCCGGGAATGCCGACGCTGCCCGGGAACCGGCCGAAAAGGAGCGGGATGTACGCCACACCGGTCGTCGATGGGAAAACGGTGGTGCCGACGCCGAAACCACCCGGCTCGATCACCCAGCGTGCGAGATTGGGGAGGTCACCGCGGTCGAGCAGCTCCCGCAGAACATCAGCGCGGGCGCCGTCGATGAGCACGAGTACCGCGCGAGCGTCGGTCATGTGCACGGAGCTTCGCTCAAGAGGGTCCCGGCGTGAAGCGGGACCCTCTCATTTTCAGTCGGCCGTGCATTATTACTCGACTTTGATCGCGATCTTCATGCCGAGCGTCAGGTGGGGCGTGCAAAAGCCCTTGTACGTTCCCTTCGGCGCGTTGGCGAACGAGACGTCGTACGTCTCGTTCGGCTGCGTCAGGAACGCTCCCGACAGATTGTCCACCGTATTCTTCATGCCGGCGTTGAGCGCAGCGGCGCCGCCCGCCGGAATGGAATCGCTCCAGAAGGTGATGTTATGCGGGCCGCCCGCCACGTTGATGAAACGCACAGTCCCACCCGCCGGCACCGTGACGGTGCTCGGCTCAAAGGCCGCGCGCGTGCTGCCGTTGCCGGTCATCTTGACCTCGACGACAGGCCCCATCGCTGCCGCGCTGCCCGCCGGCGCTGCCGGGGGCGCGTTCTGCATCTGCGTCTGGTTCTGGTCGCCGCCCTTCTGTCCACAGGCGAGCGCGCTGACGGCGACGACGGTCGTGAGCAAAGCGAAGCGCATTGCTGAAATCCTCCGGAACGGGACTCTAGGGAAGTGCAGAGATTCGACGGGCAAGTCGCTTGTGAACTGTTTCACAATAGCGGTCAATATAGAAGCGGGACCGCAAAACGGGAGTCCTCCAAAAGCAGGGGGAATCCCTAAGCCATTGCGTTTCCGGCGGGCCCAGCCCCGGCGCGCGACGAATCGCGCCTGGGAGCCGACATTCGGCCTGCAAGGCGGGTATTCGCGCGCGCATGGCGTCGGCGGCGGCGACTTGACCAGCCTCTCGTTCCCGGGCATCGGTGGTACGTTCGGCACACTCGGCTCCGTGGCCGCGTCCCCAACGCTCTTCGCAATTCTGCCGATCGGTCGGAAGATTGCGATCGAGCCGGGTCTCGATTTCCACCGCGTCCAGTCCCAGGGCTCCACGATTTTCTCCGGAAACCTTTCGGCGCGTTTGGCATATGCGGTAAGTGGCGGGTGGTACGGCGCGCTCGGTGGGAACCTTCATCACCTCAAGGTCACGGGTACGAGCGCCGAAACGATCATGGGATTGAATCTGGGCTGGGGCTACCGCTTTCCCCTCCTCAGCGGTTTGGGCGGCCGCGTCGAAGCGAACTACAACCTCAGTGGGAAGAACGACAACCTCGGACTTCCGGCCATCAACACCTTCAGCATCAATTTCGGAATAACGACGCCGTTGCGGTAGGCAGCGTCGCGTCCTCACGTCAACGGCCCTCTGTATTTGGGGGCCGTTGCTTTTTGTTGAAGACGCGACGACACTAACAGCCATGCCGGACCCGACGCTGCCACAGATTGCGCCGCAGGAGCTGGCCGAGCGGCTGGATCGCGGCGAGGCGCTGCAAGTCCTCGACGTGCGCGCGCCCGAGAAAGTTGAAAAGGGCCATATCTCGATCGGCGCGGAGCTCGATTTCCACGCGCACCCGAATTCCAAGATCCTCGCCCTTCCCGACCTTACCACCCTGCACCTCGACACTGCCCGTCCCGTCGTCGTAGTCTGCGGGCACGGCAATTCCAGCAAGAAGGCGACCGCCCTCCTGCGACAGCGCGGTTACGAAGCCTACTCGGTCAACGGCGGCATGGCGGCGTGGGAGAGTGTCTACGTGGCGCGCCGGCTGTCACCGACGCCCTCACTGTCACACGTGGTCCAGCTCGATCGTGTTGGCAAGGGCGCACTCAGCTATGTACTGGTAAGCGATGGCGACGCCGTCGTCGTGGATCCGGGCCGGCACTTAGAGCGCTACGACGCCCTGCTCGCGGAGTTGCAAGCGACGCCCGCGGCTGTCGTCGATACGCATATCCACGCGGACTACGTCAGCGGCGCGCGCGCTGCCGCCGCGCGCTGGCAGGTGCCCTACTTCCTTCATCCCGACGACGCCGTTTCACCGTACGACCAGCGACCCGGCAACCTGGCGTCTCAACCGCTCGGCGACGGCGATACGATCGCATTCGGCCGCGCGACCTTGCGCGCCGCACACGTGCCGGGCCATACGCTCGGCAGCGTCGCGCTGCTCGCGGACGACGGCCTCGCGCTCACGGGGGACTTTCTGTTCGTACAGTCGGTCGGCCGGCCCGATTTGGCGGGCCATTCCGACGCGTGGGCCAAGCTGCTCTGGCGCAGCCTGGAGCGCGCACGACAGACGTGGCCCGGCGACCTGCTCATCCTGCCGGCGCACTATGCCGCCGAAGGCGAGCGGCGCGCCGATCGCGCGGTCGCAGCCCGCTTCGACGTGATCACGGCCACCAATTCCGTCGCCGCGAT
>QHUQ01000189.1 GCA_003221985.1 Gemmatimonadota bacterium
CCTCGATTCTATCCGAGGTACGGTCTTTGACGCGCCGCGGACTGCACCGACGAGCGGCCCGCTTGACATTTCGCAGGTGTGGTGCTAAGACGGGTCTGTTCGCAGCGGCATTTCGAGCCCATAGGGGAGGGAAAGCGATGGTGCCCAGACGGACCGCTGGGGTGGTGGCACTTGCGTTAGCGGCCTTTGTCAGGCTCATCTCTGTGGGTGGTGTCGCCGATGCCACCACTTTCAACCCGCAGTTCTCATCGCCGGTGTCGTTCAGCGATACAGCGCCAGGCGGCCACCCGGACGTCAGGGTCGGCTTCGACATCCCGCCGCCCTCGGCCCTCGGCGGCGCGGTCAACTTCAGCGATCCGGCGCTGGTCACGGCCACTGACGCCCAGGTCCCGACCGGCGCTTACATCGGCCAGGTTTCGAGCATAGCCCAGCTCGGTCTATTCAACGACGGATGCATGACCAACGTTCCCGCGACGTTCGACCTCGTCGAGGCTTCCACTCCGGCGACCTCTGCTGTTACCATTTCCGGCTCCGCCGGCAACCTCGCCGAAGATGACGGCGATCTGGACGAGGACGGGATCGTGGACCAGCCGGCCTTTGCCAACAACGGCATCGCGGACGGCGCCGACGCCTATCCGGCGTTCCTTCTCGACCTGCTCGACCCCGACGGCCCGGGTCCGGCGACCCCCGTCGTCCCTGCCGCCCGTTACTTTGGGGTGGATATCGTCTTCAACATCTCCATTGTCCCGGTTCAGGTCGTGGTCCTTGCGCCCGGCGACCTCGCTGCATTTCCGAATCAGGGCTGGATGACCGCGGCCTGGGGTACGCCCTCGCTGATCGTCCTGGGAAACCCGCTCGATCCTCCCTCCAATACGGGAATAACCGATTTCTGCAACCTCACGTCGAACTCGACGATTCTCGGCATCACACACGACAACGCCTGCACGCCGGCCGCCGGAGCGCCGTCGGGCTGCACTGCAACCGGCGCCGGTTTCAGTGTAAGGAAGGGAGTGGACGGTGGTTGCCCGGGCAGCACAACCCCAAACGAGTGCGGATTCGTCCGCGCCACCAACCCGGCAACGTCGAGGACTCTCAAGACCCGCGTCTACGCCGTCAGCGAGCGCGACTACGACAACGACGGCATCGCTAACTCTCTCGATGTCTGCTTCGCTCAACCGAACAGCGGCTGGGACCCGCGCGCGAGCAACTTCAGTTCGGGCGGCGACTCCGATGCCGATGGCCTGCCGAATGCTTGCGATCCCAGTGCTTTCCCCAACGCAGATGAGGACGGCGACGGCTGGCAAAACCGCATCGATAACTGCCCGACCACTCCCAACGCTGGCCAGGAAGACGACGACGTTCCGCGCGGTACCGCCGTGAACGACGGCGGCTCGCGGACCGACGGCATCGGGGATGCTTGTGACGTTCCCGCCAATAGCTGCGTCGATCCCTTCCCCGCCTGTGGTCCCCTGACTCCGACGGGCGCGAATGGCCACTATCACGCCACGGTCATCGTCAGCAACGTTTGCATCGGCCTTGCAGGCAGCGACAGTGACGCGGACGGCGTATGCAACGTCGACGAGCCCCCTGCCAACAAGTGCGCGGGTGGTCTCGAAGACGATGACTGCGATAACGACGGTGTGGGCGATCGCCTCGATAACTGTATCGCCGGGGTTAACCCTCCGGCGGCCGGCTTCGCTCAGTCCCAGCGAGACCTGAACGCCGACGGGTTCGCCGACGGCACCGACATTACGATACTGGCTGGTTCATTCGGCAAGCTAGGCGGCGATCCCTCCAGGCCGGCTGGATACCAGGGTCGCTTTGACCTGAACAACACGGGGAATGGGCCAGACAGCGTAAATGACGGTACGGACATCACTCTTCTGGCTGGAACATTCGGCAAGCCCTGCTGAGCTTCCCTGCTCAGAGCCGAAACTGAAATGCTCACGTTCGCTGGGCAGGCGAACGCGCCCTCAAGCAGGCAAAGGGCAAACCGCTCGACGGCTTGCCCTATGGCCCGCAGCTCTTCCCGAAGAACCCCGCCAGCACAGTGATGTCTGTGCCGTCGACGAAGCCGTCCGGCGCGTTCACGGGCGCGATGTTGCTCCTGGGCGGCGCCTGCGACGGGACCGCCTTACCAAACGAGCCGGCAACAATCGTAATGTCGGTGCCGTCTGAGAAACGGTCGTCGTTGAGATCGGCGGGCCATTTGTCGTCTGCTTCATCGTTCAAGGCGGGCGTGTCGGCGCAGTTATCAAGCGCGCTCGTGGTGATCGTCGCTTCGGAGCCGCTTGGCCAGCCGTCGCCGTCCATGTCGTAGCCCGCCCTTGTCGAACGTGCACTTGGCGTAGAGGGCACAGACTTCCCCCAACTGTGTGTTGAAGTCGATGTTCCGCTGGCGCACACGCAAGCGCCTGTCGACGTCGGCTTGGTCCGTCGATGTGGGGTTGGCGAGCAACGAATGGCAGATGCTGAAGGTGTTCCACCAGTTGACGGCGTTCGGGTTGTCGTGAAGGACCACCCAGAGTTGGTAGACGTCCGGGACGCTCAGCACGGTGATGCGCCGGTTCGGAAAGCCGGTCGTCAGCGCGTTCATCGCCGTCTGGAACTGCGTGCGGTAGTCGGCGACCGCAGTCATCGACGCCTCGTTGCTCGCGCAGACATCATTGCCCCCCATCTCGATCAGCACAAGCTCGACCCCGCCCGGCGTGGAATTGACGTTGAGCGCCTGACTGTTGAGATCAGCCATCTTCGCGCCGTTCACCGAATAGTTAAAGTTCTTCCCGTTGATGTTCGGATTCCCGGCAAGAGTGCGCGTGTAAACGCTCTGCACCACGGACTGGGTGCCCGTCGCCCAGGAATATGTCGGGTTGCTTCCGGGATGGGCCCCATCGAAGTTCGTTGCCTGCGTGATCGAGTCGCCCAATGCGGCCATTGAGTCGGGGACTCCGCTGGTCGTCGCCAAAGCGGTGTCTCTGCCGCTCGCCAGTACGACGACGAACAACGCCGCGGCTATTACAATGCTGAACCCTCTCATGGACCCCCTCCTGACTAGGCTCGCTACATATATTAAGGCCCGCAGCCCTTCCCAAAGAACCCGGCAAGCACTGTGATATCCGTGCCGTCGACGAAGCCGTCCGGGGCGTTCATAGGCGCCACGTCACGCCTGGGCGGTGCCTGTGAGGGAACTGCCTTGCCGAACGAGCCGGCGACAATCGTGATGTCCGTGCCGTCTGAGAAGCGATCGTCGTTCAGGTCGGCCGGCCATCGGTCGTCGGCTTCGTCGTTCGGGGCCGGAGTATTGGCACAGGCGTCCAGCGGGTCTGTCCCGATGACCGATTCTGGGACGTCATTCCACTTGTCGTTATCGTCGTCCGGGTCGCACGCGTTGCCGATACCATCGCCGTCGGTATCCGGTGTGGCGCCACAAGCCAGGCGATAGATCGCGTTCTGGAACGTGAGCACCAGAAGCTCGCCATTTGGGAGCTCCCCGAAGGAAACGATGTTGAAGGCGGAATCGACGAGCTGCACTGGATTGCTGGTATCCGCCGGGTTCACTGCCCAGATTATGCCGCTGCAGTAATCGCCGTAGACGTACCAGCCGTAGATCTCCGGCAATAGCGCCCCCCGGTAAACGTAACCCCCGGTCACCGAACAGCTTGGATTGTGACCGTAGACAGCCCGCGGGAACAGGAACGGGGGGATGCATGGTTGCGACTGGCTTGGGTCGTTATACAATTCGTTTCCCTCGTAGCAGTCCCAGCCGTAGTTGCCGCCGCCTACGATCTTCTCAACCTCCTCCCACAAACTCTGGCCAACGTCCGCCAGCCAGAGGTCGCCGCTAAGCCGGTCGAAGCTGTACCGCCAGGGGTTGCGTAGCCCGTAGACCCAGAGTTCGTCGGCATTACCGCCGGGACCGTCAGCAAAGGGGTTACCGGGCGGTATCGTATAAGTCTGCTGTCCGGTGACGTTGATCCGGAGCATGGAACCGAGCAAGTCGTTTTTTCTCTGGCCCGTGTCATTCGGGTCCCCTGCACCGCCGCCGTCCCCGATCGAGAGATACAAGTACCCGTCGGGGCCGAAGAGGAGTCGTCCGCCGTTGTGGTTACTCTGATCGGAAGGAAGCTGGGGGATCTCGAGCACCACAGTCTCTTGCGTTTCGTCCATCCTCGCAGGCGGAGGGCTGTTAACGACTGGAAATCGGGAGATGCGGCTGCACCTGGCAACGCCTGGTTGGCAGGTGAGCGACGTGTAGTACACGTACACCCTGCCATCGCTTGCGAAGTTCGGCGAGAACGCGATCGAAAGAAGGCCCTCCTCGTTGCCGGCCACCTTCACCCGGTCTGACAAATTTCCGTAGAGAGTCGGTGAGAAGGCGCCCGTGAGTGATACGCGCCGGACTCTGGCTTCCGACTGGCTCACAACCACAGCTTCGCCGGTCGTACCGGGGATCAGGGCGAAGTCGACCATTCGGTTGAACGTTGCCGTCGTGTCATCCTGGACGAGTGTGTAGCCGTTGGGCGTGGGCGCGGCGTGCGTTACGGGCACGGCGAGTCGCGTGTCGGCGATCGCTCCTGTGATTAGGCCGACAGCGAGAACGACTAGAAGTGACCTACGAAGCCGAGACATAGCTCCACCCGCTTTCCATCATCAAGCTTGTGGACAATTCTCAGGGCTGTCCCGCGATACCGCCTCACGTGATCCAAGCGTCGGCGGTCTGGTATCAATACTGCTACGGGATGACTCATCCACACCAACCCTCAACCTCGCCCGCCTGGCTTTACAGGCGTTCGACCGCAGATGCACATCATACACCTGACAGGGGGAAGATAAACGGTTGTCAGCCAGGGCTGGAATGCCAGCTAGAACGGCTACGAGCCGCAGCTTTTGCCAAACAACCCCGCCAGCTTCGTGATATCTGTACCATCGACGAAGCCGTCTGGCGGGTCCGGCGCAATGTCGCGCCGCGCCGGCGCCGGCGGCACAGCCTTTCCGAACGATCCCGCCACAATCGTAATGTCACTGCCATCCGAGAAGCCATCATTATTGATGTCAGCCGGCCAGGAGTCGGCTCCACAAGCGAGCGCCGGGCTCGTGCCGATGGTCGCTTCGGACCCGTCGCTCCAGCCGTCGCTGTCGGCATCGCAGCCGGAGCTGTAACTTGTCCGCGCAAGGAACGTTCCCCACCGGTAGCCGACCGTGTTCTTCGCATATTCGCCGATTAGCCAGACGCACCTCGGAAATACGGGGTCGACCGCGGCCCCCAGATAATCGCCCCAACGCGACGAATTGTGCGCGACGTCCCCCGCTCGAAGCACGGTCGAACCGCTCATCGTATTGGGTGGATCAGTGGCCGGCCGCCCGGTCGCCCGTGCCTCCGCGAATATCGCCGAGTTTGTATGCGTGAGTGACACATACACATCGCTGTTCGCGTCGGTGCGCAACGCCGGCCAGGAGAAGTACTGTCCGCTTGCGCCGAACATAATGTCCTGAACCACGGCCGGCGGCGTCGCAATCGTATCAACCTCAATCACATGAGCGCAGGACCTCGTGCTGGAGTCGCCGGTCGGGACGCATGCCGCGGACGCCGAGGTCCACAGCTGCCCGTTCCGCCACATAGCGTCCAGTAGCCGGTAGTCTCCCGAGTCGATGTTGCCGCCCAGCGCCGCTGAGGCAGGCGGCGTGTTCTGCGCGAGCATTGTCCGGTTCGTCGCGGACGCCTCAACCACGTTCCCGGCGGCCGGCGTGCCCGTGATCTTGATGATGGTAAGCGTGGTCGCGTTCGCGCGGGTCGTTAGGTACTGGTCGCTTGCCGAGGAAAGGGTCTGAGCGGGACGGACCGTAAAGCGGTCAGCGCGCCGTGCGAGGGTGGTCAGTCGCACGCTTCCGCCTGGAAGGCCGGCCATTACATCGGCCTTCTCGATGACCTGCGTATCCACGCCAAAGTAATTGGGCGTGTCGATATCAAAAACGTTTGACGCGACGGTGAGCTTATCGGTCGTGACGCCGATCGCTTCATAGTCCGGGATGAGCTGAGCATAAGAGATGAAATACACGTTCCAGACGCCTGTCGGGTCGCTGGTCTGCGAGATCGCCAGGTGAAGCCGCGCTTGGTCGTTCACTGAACCAGGTTGGTCCCGGAAGGAGACGTACGAGGCGAACCAGCGGCCACTCAATGAGTCGTAGAGGACCTTTGGGTCCGTATCCCTGAAGCCTGTCGGGACGCCAAAAAAGCTGCTCAGAGCGAACGTCTGAAGGACCGTGCCGCCGCGGCTGTAGATCCGACCGATTATGTTGACCATCTCGAATACGTGGCTTGGCCCAACGGCCGCCTGAGGGTCAGGTGGAGTATATGTGAAGCCTGTAAGGGCGTCGTTTTCGCTATTATCCAGCCCTTCGAATCCGGCCCCGGACGGAGCAGGCGGGGACGCCGGCTGGACGGAGAAGGAGGGATCGGATGCGTTCACTGGCGTTGGCTGACCGGTGCCCTCGGCGGCTGCTTGAGATGGCATCTGGCGTCGAGCCCCTGGTTGAGCCGCGCCCTCTGAGGAGGAAGCGGGAAGCAGCTCCCGGACGATAACCTTGCGAGGCCCATTGAGCGCTGCGGGCGGGTCCTGAAGCCTCTCTTGTGAGAGCACGCTCTGGGCGAACCACGCATTGCCTGCAGAACAAACGGCGAGTACAACGCTTAGGAAGAAAACGAAACGGAAGAACCGCAATAACTCCGCCCCCAGTCTACGAGCTATTCTCCCCAGAATCGGGCAGTGCTACTTAGACAAGACTATCGGGCGGAGGGGATGGTGTCAATGATTCTCTGACCCTGGTGGTCTGGTTAGTTCGAATGGGGAAGTCCGACCCCGCTCAAGGAGGGCGCGCTCCGTCTCTCTCGCTAATGCCTCCCCGAATGACGCAGCGCGCTCGAGCGCCGGCGCGGAAACCTGACCCAGAAAGGGCCGGAGCGTGTAACCGTTCAGGCTCGGATGCAGAATGGCGCATCGAGGTTAATTGCGTAGCGATGGCGGCGCCCTTCTTTTCGAACAAGAAGCATTTTTGCCCGCCGCAGATCACCAATGAGCCCCCAAACGCTACGATGCGCTAAAGCCATCGCCTCCGCGATTTCGTTGGTGGTGCAGTTCGGAGTCACGGCGACGTAGAAAAGAATGGCGCCAGGCTGGAAACGAGATAGAAGCTCCCGATGAGGCCCCCCTCTCTTACGGCTCTAAGGAAGAATAACATTAGACGCCCCAGGAATATAACACCGGACCCCAAAATTTTCGATTGTTGACGAACGCTTTACATCTTCGCGATCGGCCTGGCGTGGAGTTGACGAGATCATCGATTGGGCC
>QHUQ01000120.1 GCA_003221985.1 Gemmatimonadota bacterium
GACGACGTCCGAGTTGGTGGATTGCTTGATGGCGCCGGCGAGCGAGTCGTCGACCTGGTAGGTGGCGACGAGCGCGCCCAGCGGAGCGGCGGTGGGACGATCGCGCAGCGGCGTGCCGATCGCCATGAACATCGTGCCCTGGACGTCGTCGAGCCACGCCCCGCTCGTCTGATCGCCGCTCAGCGCGTTCGCGACGAGGGGCGCGATCGACAGATCGCGATCGTATTGCTCCCGATAATCGGTGCGCGCGATCAGGATGCCGTCGCTATTCGTGACGAGCACCCAGGCGGCATCGATCAGGCCGCGAATGTCGTCCGCCTGATCCGGCGCCTCGGCGCGCGCCCGCTGGTTGAGCAACCGCTGCCGGTATTGGGGAACGTCGGTCGCCACGGTGCTGGCACGTCCCAGGGTGCGGGTGCGGGCGGCGAGATAATCGTCCACGGCGCGGCGCGTCGAGAGCAGCGCGCGGTGAATCGCCGCATCGGCGGTGTGGTTCGCTTTCACCGACGTGACGCCGAACGTAATGCCCAGCACCGCCACCACGAGCAGCGCCGACGCGAGAAAGATCTTCGCGGTCAGGCCGAACGGGGGGGCGGGGGGGCGGGGAGCGGGGGCGGGGGCGGGGGCGGGGGCCGCTCTAGTAGCGCTCGAGCCCGGCATTCGTCGGGTAGTCGTCCCCATACTTGTTGCGGTGGGACCGCCACTTGTAGCCGCGTGCGTTCAGGGTGATCTGGAGGTCGGGCTCCGCGACGCCGCCGGACACGTCCTTCACGACCTCGCTGGGGATGCGCTCGTGCCACACGTGCAGCCGATATCGCCCGGCGGGCACGTTCTCGATCGTGAAGCTGCCGTCGCTCGCGGGCTGAGCGTAATAGCGGTTCGCCATCACCCAAACGTACGCCACCATGCGCGGATGCACGTTGCAGTAGACGCGTACGAGACCGGGATGCTCGAACGTGAAGCTCTTCGCGTCACCGCGGCCGTACAGCCCGAGGTCGAAGCTGTTGGGCTCGCTGACGGAGAAGACGTTGTGGTTGAATGGATCGTGATTGGGAAAGCGCACCGTCGAGCCGACGGGGACGACCACCACGTGCGGCGCGTACGTCTTGTCGGTGATGGCGATTTCCACGGTGGCCGGGTTTGCCGCCGTCGCCACCGCCGCGGGCGATTCGAGATAGAGCACCGCGTCGCTCAGGTCCGGCGAGGGCTTGTTGTTCTTTTCGAGAATCACGATCCTGCCGGCCACGCGATTGGCGGCGGACACGGTCGCAAGGGCAACCACGGCAACGATTCCCACGAGCAAGCGCATGGGCGTGGAGCTTACTGTCTTGCTATCCGGTTCCGCAAGTGAATCTGGCGGCCGGCTTCAAGTTCTAGTCGAGGTCCGTCTCTTTGGGATGCTTGTCGCGCCGGCGATACGCCTTTTTGGACCGATGCACCTTATGCGACGGGGTTCTTAACCGCTCCTTCACGGGGGCATCAGGATTCGGCACCCGCACCACGAGCTTCTTCTTCTCTCGCTTGCGGCTCATTGGCCGACGCGTTGTCGGATCTGCCGGGCGTGGTGGCGGGCGTGAATCACGTGGAATCTCATCCACTCCTCAATCGTCAGATCGCCCATCCGCGGGTGTTTCACGAACAAATCGGCGCGGCGTTCGGGCAACAGCGCGCGGTCGACCTGGTCCCACGCCTCGAGCGCGGCCAGGAAATGCGCCTCGGCACTCGCCCGGTCGATCTGCGCCGGGGGTGTCGTGCGTTCCGGCGCCTTGCGGCCCGGTGGAAACCAGCGCAACCCGAAAATGAACAGCTTCGCGATCTGCTCCGCGGGGGTCCGGGGCCGCCGCTTCATCGGCGCGTGATTGCGGCGCGCCTTGAATGTCTCCGCGCTGAGCGAGAGCCCCAGCGCGAGATGCTCGACGATCTGGGCGGGCGTCCATTTCCGGGACGGCCCCCCCCCGTGCTCCCACTCGCTGTCGCTGCGCCCGCGCAGCGGGCCGAGCACGAGCGTCGACAGCTCCGCCAGCCTGGTCATGACGGCAGCAACCGCCGGCGCACCTGATCGCCCTGCTCGAGCCACTCATCGAGCGCATCCGCGGCCGGGAGCCGCACGTTGCGAAACCAAAACAGAAAACGGCCGCCGCCGGCGACCTGTTGATTCGGCGTGGCCTCGAAGAAGCGGCGGATTTCCGGCGTGAACAGCCGGCGGATCGCCGGCTCATCCGGCCCTTTCAGCTGGTAGGCCCTGGAGAACTCGGGAGACTCGGGAAAGTCGATGTCCTGCGCACCGAACACGTGGCCCAGCCGGGAGAACCATCCCTCGGGAGACAGCGCGAATTTCGGGAACGCGGCGTCGTCGCGCTCCCACACAATTCCACCGATGCGATGCGTCGAGGAATTCTTTCCGCTCCCGGTCACCCAGCGGTATTCGAATACCGTGAAGGGCGCCTGATTCTTCGTGCCGCTGATCGTATAGCCCCACGTGCGCCGCCGCCCGGCATTGAAGGGGTCGAAGACGTCGGCAAAACGACGTTCGCCGTCCGGGCGCTCCGGCTCGAATGTGAAGCCGCGGATCATGCAGAATTCTTCATACGCCGCCCGGCGCTTGCGCTCCTGTGCGCGCGACACGAGCGCCAGGCTGCCGACGAGGGCGGCAGCCCCACCCATGATGAGCCATTGCGGCTCGATCGTCATCGCGCGCGGGGCCGCCGACTACTAGTTTCCATCCGACCCGACATGCGGGGAATCTGCGAGTGAACCTGCTGCGCCGCCACCCGGTTGCGATCGCGCTGGTGCTCCTGCTCCTCGCCACCGCGATTCATCCGCTGTCTCCGCTCGTCGACGCCGTCACCGGCTCCGTGCCGGGCGATGCGGACCTCGATCGCCCGATCCTCTATGTGATGTTCGCGCCGCTGTCCAACATACTCGACGCACTCACGTTCTTCAGCACGGCGCGCGCCGAATGGGCGCTCACGGTCTGGATCCTGCTCCTCGCCGCATGGGGCGCGCTGCGTCGCTGGGAGACGCCGCTCCCGTGGCGCCGCCGCACCGAGCGCGCGCTGATCGGCCCGGGCGTGCTGATCGGCCTCGCGATCGCGGCGGTGCTGTTGCCCCGCCCGGTGCCGCGACTCACCACCGCCGAGGACGCCGGAACGGTGATCGATTACCACGCGCATACCAGCGCGTCCCACGACGGCCGCCCGGGGTGGAGCCTGGCGAAGCTCGCCGACTGGCATGCGCGCCAGGGCTTCGAAGCGACGTACGTGACCGACCACAACCTGGTGTACGACGGCTCGCTTCCCCCTCCCGGGACGTCGATCAGCCTGCTGCCCGGCGTCGAGTGGAGCGTGTACCGGCAGCATGTCGTCGCGATCGGGCCGGTCGAGCCCCTGCCCCGCGACAGCTTCGGCGGCAGCACGGAGCGGATGGTGCGGATCTTCGCCGCGATCGAGCGCCAGGGCGGCCTCAGCATCGCCTCGCTTCCCGAGTATTGGCGCAATCATTGGGACGATCTCGGCGCGTTCGTGGTGGCCGGTGTGGACGGATTCGAGATCGTCAACTGCGCGCCGAAGGCGCTGGCCTTCCCGACCGAGCGACGCCGCGCGGTGCTCACGCTCGCCGGGAGCCACGATCTCCTCGTCGTCGGGGCGAGCGACAATCACGGCTGGGGCAAGGTGACGTGCGTCTGGAACGTCTCCCGGCCGGGCGCGCAGGGCTTTCATACGAATCGCGTATTTGCCCGGCCACTCGCGCTGCTGCAAGGGGACTGGCTGCCGTGGACGGCGCCGGTGACGCAGCCGTGGTTCATGCTGCGGTCATTGACCTGGAGCGAGCGGGCGAGCTGGCTGACCTGGGTGCTCGTCATTCTGCTGTATCGGGCGCTCCCACGCCGGGAGGGACAGGCGGCGGGACTCGGAATCCTGGCCCGCTCTATCTGGCGACGTCCCCGCAAAGCGCCCGTTCCTGACGAGACTCCGACATGATGGCGCGCAACCAACGTGCGAGCTTGTACGTCTTACTCGCGGGTAACTCCTCCTCTTCTCTTTCCTCTTATTGGAGACCGTCCATGCTGGCAGCAGCTCGCATGTTCGTCCTTGGGGCATTCGTCGCCGTGGCGGCACCGGCGGGCGCGCAGACCGCGCTGCCCATGAAGCACGCGCCGTCGCGCACGCACACGGCGATCACCCCGTCGGATCTCATGACCCGCGTCTATCTGTACGCCGACGATTCGATGATGGGCCGGATGGCGGGCAGTGAATACAATCTGAAGGCCACCGCGTACATCGCCTCCGAAGTGCGGCGCATGGGATTGGTGCCGGCGGGAGACTCCGGCGGCTACTTCCAGAACGTGCCGCTGGTGAAGCGCGGCCTGGACGCGAACGCGACGCTGTCGGTCGACGGCACGACGCTCACGCCGTGGGTGGATTTCGTGCCGCGCGATCCGGGCCGGGCGACACGCGCCTTCGACGGCGCTCAGGTGATCTATGGTGGCGTCTGGACCGACAGCACGATGATCAGCCCTGATCAGGCGGCTGGAAAATTCGTCGTGTTGGCGGCGCATAGCGGTCCCAACGTGCCGCAGGCGCAGCAGGTGAATCGCGGGGCGATTCTGTCGCGCTACCGCGGCGCCGCGGGTATCGCCGTGGCGGCGCTCGAAACCTTCCCGCCTCAGGTCATCGCGTTCTTCCGCAATCCGCAGACGTCGATGAAGCGGGATGCTGCGGCGGCCGACACGCCGAGCGTGCCGGTGTACGTCTACGTGAACGCCGCCGGCGCCCGCACCTTGCTGGGCGCGCCGCTCGACAGCGTGCGGCCCGGCGCGGCCGGCAAGACGGTGCACGGTGCGGTGACGTTCGCCGAGACGCCCGCGCCGGCGCGCAACGTCGTCGCGATTTTGCGGGGCAGCGACCCGCAGCTGCGCGGGGAGTACGTCGCGATCGGCGCGCACAACGACCACATCGGGTTCGATCAGACGCCGGTGGATCACGATTCCATCCGGGCGTTCAACGATGCGGTGCGGCGGCTCGAGCTCGCGGCCCCGCCCCCCGATCACCGCGTGACGCCGGACCAGGTGCGGCAGATCCACGTGAACGTGGACAGCCTGCACCGGGTGCAGCCGGAGGGAGCCCGTCGCGACTCGATCTTCAACGGGGCCGATGACGACGGCTCGGGGACGACGGCGGTGCTGGAGATCGCGGAAGCGTTCGCCGGCGCGCGCGCCAAGCCGAAGCGGTCGCTGCTCTTCGTCTGGCACACCGGTGAGGAGCTGGGCCTGTACGGGTCACAGTACTTCACCGATCACCCCACGGTCGCACGCGACTCGATCGTGGCGCAGCTCAACATGGACATGGTCGGACGCGGCCGCGGCGACGACGAGAACGGCGGCGGGCCCGGGTATCTCCAGCTCATCGGCACGCGCCGGTTGTCGACCGAGCTCGGTGACCTGATCGAAAGCGTGAACAAGGCGCGCAAGCAGCCGTTCACGTTCGACTATCAATTCGACGCGAGCGGGCATCCGGAGCAGTACTACTGCCGCAGCGATCATTACATGTATGCGCGCTACGGCATTCCGATCGCGTTCTTCACCACGGGCAATCACCGCGACTATCACCAGGTGACGGACGAGCCGCAGTACATCGACTACGACAAGCTGGCGCACGTGTCGCAGTTCGTGTACGACATCGCGACGACGGTGGCGAATCTCGATCACCGCGTGGTCGTGGATAGGCCCAAGCCCGATCCGCGCGGCAACTGCGTGCAGTAGCTTGCCCGGTGGGATAAAAAAAGGGGGCGCCACTCGGTGCCCCTTTGTTTTTGTTGCTGTTCGAGGGTTAGCGATTACCCAGTACCCCCGAAGCGCCGAGGTACTCGACGGTGCCGTCAGCACTGACGGCAAAGCGGTAGTACCGGCGATTGATGCAGCCGGAAAAGCAGTCGCCTGACCCGACGCTGTAGCTCAGGACCGCGCGCGCATCCGCAATCGATCCTTCGAGGTTGTTGCCGTCGCCGACGAATCCGTCCGGCTCGGCGTACCTGACTCCCGCAACGCGACTGAATAGGGGCGCGAGCGCCGCGATGTTCAGGGGCTCATCCGGCGTGAGCGTGAGCAGGGCCTCGCCATCGCGGAAATGCCAGACCGTGCCGAGCGTCAGCGCGTACCGAGCGAGGAGATCATCGACCGTGGCGTCGCCCGTGGGGACGTCGCCCGCGATCAGATGTTGGACCCACGCTTCCGCGCTCGCAGCCGCGACCACCAGGCTGCGTGTGGACGGGTACGGATACGTGTGGATCGCGTAGACATCTACCACGCTGTCGCGCGCCGGCAGCGCGGTGGCGTTGTATACGGACACCAGCGCGTCGTAATAGGGTTGCACGCGTTCGCGCGGGATCGGAACCGCGGCAAATCCTGTGCGCAGCAGATCGCGCAAGGCGAGGCGCGACGCGTCCTCGAAGTACGCAACCCGCAGCGACGGGGGCACGTGCGAGTCATCGCTGCTCGATTGGATGGAACGCGGAGCGGTGGTGTTGTCGCAGGCGACGATGGTGGTGATGGCGGTAAGAGCGGACCAAAGAGATTTCATGACGGGCCTCCAGCGGTTTCTCTACATAGTCACCGCGGACCTGTTCCCGTCAAGCTATCTTCGGCGCTACGTATGCCTGCCGGATACTCGCCGCGCTCGCTGGTCGAGAAGCTGGGCATCAAGCCCGGCAGCAAGATCGCGATTCTCAATGCCCCGCGGGGCTATCGAACGATGCTGGGGAAGCTGCCGGCGGGCGTACGTGTTGCGGGGACGCTACAGGGGAAGGTCTCGTTCATACAATTCTTTACGGCCGCCCGCGCCGAGCTTGAGCAGAAGATCCCCGCGATGCTGCGCGTCCTCGAGCCGGCGGGGATGATTTGGGTCTCCTGGCCCAAGAAGGCGTCCGGCGTTCCGTCGGATATCACGGAAGACGTCGTCCGCGCCGTCGCGCTGCCGACCGGCCTGGTGGACGTCAAAGTCGCCGCGGTAGACGAGGTGTGGTCGGGCCTGAAGCTCGTGCGGCGCCTCAAGCATCGCTGATCTGCTTTGCAGTATAAAGTACTTGACAAGCCGGGCCGCTGAGCCCTAGATTGCCTGCCATGACGTCGCCGCAGCCGCTCCACGATCGCGCGCTCGATAATCTGAAGTTCATCCGCTCCACGATGGAGCGGGCGGGTTCGTTCACGGCCGTCCCCGGCTGGGGCATGGTCGTGCTCGGCCTGACGGCCCTGGCCGCGACGGCCTACGCCGGATCGCTGCCCGGCGCGCCGGTCTACGGCGCAGCGCAGAGTCGGTGGCTGTGGGTCTGGATGTTCGAAGCCTTACTCGGGGCGGGCATCGGAACGGCGGCACTGCTGTACAAGGCATTGCGCGCGGGCGACACGATCATCCACGGCCCGGCGCGACGTTTCGGGCTCAGCGTGCTGCCGCCGTTCATCGTGGGTGCGCTGCTGACCTACGTGCTCTGGCACGCGCAGCAGCTCGCACTGCTTCCCGCGCTGTGGCTGTTGTGCTACGGCACGGGCGTGGTGACCGGTGGCGCGTTCTCATTGCGTGTGGTGCCGGTGATGGGACTCTGCTTCATGCTGCTGGGCGCGGTGGCCCTGTTCACACCGCCGGCCTTGCACGCGTGGCTGCTCGCAGCCGGTTTCGGCGGATTGCACATCGTGTTTGGGCTGATCATTGCACGGAGGTACGGTGGCTAAGACCAGTACGGCGCGGATTCCCCGCGCAGACGCGGAACGACCAGCAAAGACGAAAGTTCAGACCGCTCCGGCGGACCTGGACCGGCTGATTCACGAGCGCGTGCGGCTCGCGATCGTCAGCGCGCTCGCGGTGCGTGACAGCGTCACGTTCAACGAGCTGAAGGCGTTGCTCAAAACGACCGACGGCAACCTCAGCGTCCATGCGCGGAAGCTCGAAGACGCCGAGTACATCACGTGCGACAAGTCGTTCGCGGGCCGCATCCCCAAGACGGAGTACCGACTCACCGCCCTCGGCAGGCGGGCGCTCGAGCGCTATCTCGATCACATGGAAGCGTTGATTCGCGCGACGCGCGCACGCTGACGGTGTCATCTTTTTTTTGGCTGGTGACTTTATGAAGCAAAGTACTTCTTTCCACGTGGCCATCGTCATGGACGGCAACGGCCGCTGGGCGACGCGGCGCGGCCTGCCGCGCGCCGCCGGCCACCGCGCCGGTGCCGATGCCGTGCGGCGCGTCGTCGAAATCGCGCCCGGGTGCGGCATCACCGCGCTCAGCTTGTACGCCTTTTCTTCCGACAACTGGAGCCGGCCCGCGGCCGAGGTGTCGACGCTCATGCGCCTGTTCGCCCGCTACCTGCGCAGCGAGACGGCCGAGCTCAGCGCGCAGGGCGTGAAACTGATCGTGATCGGCCGGCGCGACCGCCTGCCGCCGTCGCTCGTCGCCGCGATCGCCGCCGCCGAGCAGGCAACTGCGCAGGGCACACGACTCGAGCTGCGCATTGCCGTCGATTACTCGGGGCGCGCCGCGATCCGCGCGGGTGAGCTCCTGCCCGACGTCGACCTGCTGATTCGCACCGGCGGCGAACAGCGACTGTCGGATTTTCTGCTCTGGGAATGCGCGTACGCCGAGCTGTGGTTCACCGAGCGGATGTGGCCGGACTTCCAGGCGGCGCATCTCGCCGCCGCGATCCACGAATTCCATTCCCGCGACCGCCGCTTCGGCGGATTGCCGACCCAGGAGGCCGTTTGAACGCGCTTACACCGCGTACGAGACTCGCTCTCGAAATCGCCGGACTCGGTATCGTCGGAGGCATCACGGGCGACGCGCTGCTCCGTGCGATGCCGTGGGGGTTGAACGTCACGATCGGCATTGTCGCGCTCGTCGGCGCGGGCGTTTGGCTCGTCCGCCGTCACGGCGTGAAGGCGGGACCGGACGCTCCCTGGCTCGCCATCACCGCGCTGCTGCTCGGCGCGGCCTTCCTGCGGCGGGACGCGGAGACCCTGGCCGCCCTCGACACCCTTGCCCTGATCCTGACGCTCGCGCTCGGCGCAGCGAGCCTCCAGGGCGAAACGGTCTCGCGTTGGTACGCGCTCGATTACGTGCGCGGCGTCGCGACCGCCGCGTTCTCCAGCGTGTTCGGCAGCATCCTCCTGCTGTTCAAGGACATCGAGTGGCGTGAGCTTCCGCAAGAAGGCCGGCTCCGTCACGTGCGCGGTGTCGTGCTCGGCGTGGTCATCGCCGCACCGCTGCTCATCATATTTGCGGCGTTGTTCGCGTCCGCCGATCCGATCTTCAATAACGTGCTGACTGGTCTGCTTGCGTTCGACATGGACACGGTGATCGTCCATGCGTTCTTCATTTGCTTCTGGGGGGCGCTCACCGCCGGCTTCTTGTGGTGGAGCTTCCTGCGCCAGCCGCTCAAAGCCTTTGCAGCGGCGCCGAAGCCGCTTCCATCGGTGGTGCCGCTCGCGACCGCGCTCGGATTGCTGGATTTTCTGTTTCTGATGTTCGTTGTGGTGCAGCTACGCTACTTCTTCGGCGGCGCGAGCCTCGTCGTAGAAACGGGCGGCCTCACGTTCGCGAGCTACGCGCGTGAGGGCTTCTTCCAGCTGGTCGTGGCGAGCGGGCTCGTGCTCCCCATCGTCCTGGGCGGTGATTACCTCGTCAGCAGCGGTACGCCGGCGCAGGTGCGCGTCTTCCGCCAGCTCTCCGGATTGCTGCTCGCGCTGCTCGCCGTTGTCATGGCGTCGGCGCTGAAACGCATGCAACTCTATGTCGCCGCGTACGGATTGACGGACGACCGGCTGTACGCAACCGCATTCATGATCCTGTTGATCGGCGTCTTTGCGTGGTTCTCCTGGACGGTCCTGCGCGGCCAGCGGCAACGCTTCGCGTTCGGCGCGTTGATGCAAGCGTTCGCGGTGCTCGCCGGGTTACACATCCTCAATCCCGATGCGTTCATCGTGAAGACGAATCTCAACCGCCCCACGGCGGAGCGCCCGTTTGACGCGCGTTACGCAGCGTCGCTCGGCGGGGACGCGGTGCCCGTGTTGCTGGAAGCGTTACCACGGCTCAACGCTGATGACCGCTGCATCGTCGTGATGCGATTGCTGAATCGCTGGGTGGACGGTGAGCGCGCCTCAGCCGACGCCGACTGGCGCACCTGGAATTGGAGCCGTGCGCGGGTACGACGGCTCGTCCACAGTCAAACGAATCAGTTTCTCGCCGCGTGTCCGCTCGCCGCTCGGGAGCTGCACCATGATTACTGATCGCCGGCTGCGGCGTATCGCCGGCGTTACCGTGGGGCTGATGGGGGCCGGTGCGGTTTGCGGGGCGTTGGCGGGAGCGGCCGCGCTCATCATCAGCCTGTGGCTCGAGCATAATCCCGGGTCCTTCGATCTGGGATTGGTCGTCGGTCCGATCTTCGGAGGACCGATCGGGGCGATCACCGCACCGATTCTCGCGTGGCTGCTCCTGCGACGAGTCGCATTCGGGGAGATGTTCGTCCGGCTATCGGCCGGAACTACGATCGGAGGCGTCGTTGGGTGGATGACGGTCACCGGAAGACCACAGATCGTGAGCGGCCTCGCGGGAGCCTTCGTGGGATGTGTGGTCGCCGCCATCCGGATGCATTATCGCGCAAGTAGATTGGAGGCATGCCGCTCCGCATTACTCAGGTAGACGCCTTTACGAATCGCCCCTTTGCCGGCAATCCCGCGGCGGTCTGCATTCTTCCCCGGGCCGCGGAGGCTCCGTGGATGCTCAATGTCGCGCGCGAGATGAATCTCGCCGAGACCGCGTTCCTCGTCCGCCAGACGGACGGCTACGACTTGCGCTGGTTCACGCCGGCGGTCGAGGTCGATCTCTGCGGCCACGCGACGCTCGCGAGCGCGCACGTGTTGTGGGAAGAAGGGCATCTCAAACCGGATTCCCAGGCGCGCTTTCACACCAAGAGTGGGCTGCTGACAGCCGATCGGCGTGACTCCTGGATCGAGCTCGATTTCCCGGCCACACCAGCGACCGCCGCGCCGCCGCCGGCGGGGCTCGTCGAGGCGCTGGGTGTCACGACGAAATTCGTCGGCCGCAGCCGCTTCGATTTCCTCGTCGAAGTCGAAAACGAATCCACCGTACGCGCACTCGCGCCGGACCTGGGAGCGCTGGGCCGCGTGGAGGCCCGCGGCGTGATCGTCACGAGCCGCGCCAACGGCAAGAGCGAGTACGACTTCGTGTCGCGTTTCTTCGCGCCGCAGTCCGGCGTTCCGGAAGATTCCGTCACCGGCTCCGCGCACTGCGCCCTGATGCCGTATTGGAGCGCGAAGCTCGGGAAGAGCTATCTCGTCGCCTATCAAGCGTCGGCGCGCGGTGGCGTGCTCCGCCTGCGGCTCGACGGCGATCGCGTGCGGCTCGGCGGGCAGGCGGTCACGGTGTTGCGCGGGGAACTGACCGCCGGCAATATGGCGTCGTGACCGCAGCGCCAGCCCGCAGGCCCAATCGCGTGGTCGGATATCTCCTCGCGCTCGGCGCCGGCGCCACGTGGGGAACGACGGGTCCGCTCTCAACCGGCCTGTATGACCTCATGCCCGCGACGAGCATCGGCTTCTGGCGCGTGTTGATCGGCACGATCGCCCTCGCCATCTGGGGCATCCTGTTTCGCCGCGAGTTGTTCAAGGCTGACCGGCGCGCCTGGCTGCTCGTCGGGCTCGGTGGCGGGGCGATGGTCGCGCTGTTCGAGATCGCGTATCAATTCGCGATCGGCGGGGTGGGAGTCGCGGGGGCGGCCGCACTTCTCTATACAGCGCCCGTGATTGTCGCCGTGCTCGCGCGCCTCATCCTCAAGGAAGCGCTGACACCGACGCGGATTGCGCTCGCATTTCTCGTGATGGTGGGAGTCGCGCTCACCGTGACGGGCGGCAGCAACGCCGGCGCCGAAGCGGCACGCATGGGTGTGACGGCCGGGATTGCCGGCGGCCTGTTGTCGGCGTTGAGCTATGCGCTCACATCGCTGATGGGACGTTACGCCGCGCCGCGCTACGGCGTGGTGAAAGTCTTGTTCCTGGAAGCGATCGGCGGTGTCGTGTTGATTTGGATCGCACTGGCGATCTGGGGTAAATCGCCGACGCTTCCACCGTCGCCAGCCGCATGGCGGGGCCTGCTTGGACTTGCCGCCGGCTCCGTGATCGCAGCCAACCTGTTCTTCTTCGGCGCCATGAAGCGCATCGAAGCCGCCCCCGCGTCCGTGGCGGCGACCATCGAACCAGTCGTAGGTGCGTTGCTCGCGCTGTTGCTGTTCAGCCAGCGTCTGACCACGCTTGGCTGGCTGGGCTTGCTTATGGTCGTGGGCGGGGTCGCCGCCGGCTACATGCTGGAAGGACTAAAAAAGCAGCTCGACGCCGAGGCGGAGGAGGCGGGGCGGCCCGTATGAGAAGAGCGGCTGCGCGAAGTCGCGCGCGGCCGAGACGTAGAGCGGTATCAGCTCGGCCTGCCCGGCGATGAGTCCGTCCCCGTTCAGGTCCGCATAGGCGCGATAGCGCGGCGACTCGTAAGGAATCGACTCCGGGTGCGCGCGGTACGCGCTGTCCGCTAACGCCTGGATCTCCTGCGGCGTCATCTGAGGCATCCCCGTCTCGTGCCGCACCCACTCGATGTTGCGCCGGTTCAGCAGATTGCGCACATCCACATACACGGTCCCCTGGACGCCGACGATCCGCAGCGGCTGCCGCAATAACAGATCCACCGTCAGCAGTCCCGACTGGCGATGGCTGTTGGGCAGCCCGATCAACGTATCACCCGTCATGTTGGTCATCGTAAAGGGCAGGCCCGAACTTACGCGCACGATCGTCGCCACCTCGAGGCCGGCGAACGGACGGATGCCGAGGATGCGCGGCCCGCCGCTGTCAGACACCTGCGCCTGCCCGATCAGCGTGAGACCGTGGCGCCGATCGTAGTCCAATGGGAATTCCACGCGCGCTGGATTGATCGTGTCGCCTGCGGGATCGATCCGAATGTGGCGCACCAGCTGGAATGCGTTGGTCGCTGTGGCCTGCGCCCGCTGCAGCGTGTACGCGACCCGCACGCCCCAACCGTCCCGCAGCGGCCGCTCGGCAATGACCTCGGCGCCTTTCACGTTGCCGTAGTCGGCGTTGCCGAAGATCGTCGAATCGGGATCGACGCCCAGCGGCACAGAGGCGACCAGGCCGCTCAGCAGCTTGTTGAACACGTTGAGCCGCAGCGTCGTCGTTTCGCTCGGCCTGGTACGCAGCGAGAACTCGTACTGCGTCGCGCCCTCGAACCCGAGATTCGGATTGCCGCGCCGGAAGCGTCCGGTCCGCAGCGTGTCGTCGAACGCGGCGTCGACGAGGTACTGGAAGTCGGGCGGCTGGGTGAATCGTCCGATGCTCGCGACGAACGTCGCGCCCTTCAGCACGGTCGAGAACCCAAGCCGCGGATTGATGCTGCGCCGGACCCCGAAGGTCGATCCGGGAACACCGCTTCCCGGATCGAACTGATCGTACCGCAGTCCGAATGTGACGACGAAATCGGAGCCGTGCACCTGCCCCTCGGCATACGCCGCCGCGGACGTGGGGTTGAAGGTCGAGGCGGTCGCGGGTGGCACGTCTTTCCCGGCCTGGAGATAGCCGAGCACGCGCTGGAACGTGCGCACCTGCTGCTTGGCGAGCTCTGCCCCAAAGTAGAAATCGGCGCGCGGCCCCCCGACGCTGAAATCGGCCTGCCCGCGCACTTCGCGGAACCGGTTCCACGCGATTTCGCCGTCCGAGCCGCTGGCGCGGAAGAACCCGGGCACCCCCCACGGCGTGCGCTCACTCCAATCAGGAGCCGTGAATCCGGCGATCGGCGCCCGCGCGAGCGCGGTGTCCTGACGCCGCGCGATATCCTCGCCGATGAAGTGAAACGTCTGACCGGTGAACGCGCCGAAGCCGTAGGTAGGCTGTTCCGTGAGCGCCCCGCGCGTAAACGCGCGGGCGAAATAACCGGCACGCAGATCGGCCGTGAAACTGTTGGTCGCGCGTTGCAGGTGCGCGCTGAACAAATCGCCCGTGACGCGCCGCGCGGGCGCGAAGTCGGTGTCGTACTTGTAGGCGGGATCGAACAGCAAGCGCTGATCGACCGACCGCAGCGCGAACAATCGCAGCGTATGCACCCCGCCGAGCGGGATGCGGAGTTTCGCCGCGGCGTCGTAGCGCTCGCCGCTGTTGTGGGGCAGCAGTGTCGGGCTCGAGGTGCGCGGATCGCGCGGGTCGCCCGAGAGCGGCGCGTTCACCGGATCGGCATCGAGCCGCCCGTCGGCATCGAGCACAGCCACGACGCCGGCCCCGCGGGGTAATGGTCCGTCGACCGAGACGACGACGCGATCCTGCCCGAGATCGGCGCTCCCGGTCAGCAGCCGGTCGCTCTCATAGGCCGCGCGCCCGGTCCAGCGATCGCCGCCGTCCTTGGTAACGACGTTGATGAGCCCCGAAACGGCCTGCCCGTACCGCGCCGAGAAGCCGTTGGTCGCGAGCGACGCTTCGGTGAGCATGTCGGGCGGGATCCGCACACCGAGTGGGCCGGTCGAGGCGTCGAGCTGATTCTTGACGCCGAGGCCGTCCAGCACGAAGGCCTGCTGTCCCAGCCGGCCGCCGCGGTAACTCTCGCCGACCGCGCCGGCGGAGAGTGAGACCGCTTCTTCGAGCGTCGTCACGGGAAAGCGCCGCAGCTCCTCGCCGCCGATGCGCTGTACCGACGCGACGACCGTCGGGTCGAGAATCGAATCGGCGTACGCCTCGACGACGACGGGCCGCTCGATCGTAAACACGTCGACCGTGAAGTTGACGATCGTGACCTGGCCGGCGCGCACCAGCACGCTGTCGCGCCGCATCGTCTCGAAACCGATCGCGCGCACAAGGACCAGGTGCCAGCCGCTGCGCACCTCACGCATGCGGTAGAAGCCGCTGCTATCGGTGTGGGCCACCCAGCGGCCGTCGATTCCCACCTCCGCGCCGTTGATCGGCTGATTGCCGACGCGTTGGCGGATGTGGCCTGTGATGGAGCCGTTCGTCTGTGCGGCGGCCGCGCCGGCCGGAAGGAGCAGCGCGAGACTGAGCAGCGTGCGTCGGGATGTCACGGCAGTTGAAAGAGCCAGAGATCGGCGGTGGCTGCCGTATTCCATGCCGAGACGACGAGATGCGTTCCGTCGGGCGAAACGGCGGGCCGCCGGAACCGCCACGCGGGATCCCCGACCTGAGTCGGCGGATTGCCGGGACCGAACAGAAACAGCGGACCGCCGTGGTCCGGCTGGGAGCCGCCGAGTATAGAATCGACGGTATAGCTGACCGCCCCACCGACGACCGCCGCGAATGTGCCGTGCGCAACGCTCACGTCGCGCGCGATGCCGAATCCGAAGTCGTACAGCGTATCCGTCATCCCGCTGGAGAACATGTGACGGTAGACGCGCGAATCGCCGTCACGGGTGAAATAGAGGGTATCGCCGCTGACGTCTGCGGCGAGCGACGACGCACTGTCCGCTACAGCGAGGCGCGAGAGCGCCGGCGTCGCCGCCGTGAAGTCGACGATCACGACGCCGATCCCGGTGCGGATGGTGTCCGGCGGGCAGCCGCGGCACGGAATCGGGTGGGTGACGCGCTCCCCGACCCCTGCAATGCGGCCTGATCCCAGCCACACCAGGTGTGACATCGCGTCGTAGGTCGTGCCCCCCCCCCAGGGCGCTGTGAACGGAAGGCGTTGCAGAACGCGGGCCGAGTTGGGAGCCACGACCGTCGCGACCACGAGGTCCTGCGCGTCCGGGGCAATTCCCTGAAGAAACCGTTCCGTGCTCGCCCGAACGTACACGATGCTGTCGCGCGCGAGCGCTGCGTCCTCGAACACGTTCACGGAGTCGTCAGGAGCGGTGGTGCGGCAGACGTAGTGAGAAATCACGCCACCCGCCGCCGGGAGGAACGCGAGACAGCGATCGCGATCGGCACGGTCCAATCTCTCGCCGGTGAAGACGATGCCGCTGCCGTCTGGGAGCCAGGCTGGGATGAGATCCTGCCCCGGATTGTACGTGAGCCGCGTGGGGTCGCCGGGATTCAGCGGGCCGTCGGGCCCGTACTCGCCGGGACGAAACGGCGCGCCATGCTCACACGCCACGAGCACGGCGCTCACCGCGAGCGCGATTCTCATCGGCGCTCACCGCGAGCGCGAATCTCATCGGGAAACGCATGATGGGAAGAGCGGGGATTTCGCCTAACGAACGGCCGTCGTCTCGGACGCCTGGAGCTGGCCGCTGTAGAAGTTCGGTTTGCCGGACGCCTGTAACAGTCCGTGCACGACGAACTCCAGGCCCACAAAAAAGACCCCGCCCCACAACAGGGGCGGCAGCTCGCTCGTGTTCCGGCCATAGAGCAGCAGCAGCCAGCGGCCGAGCTCGTAACACCACAGCCCGCCGGCAAACCAGCCGAGCACGCGAACGAACTTCCCGGCGGGAGTCTCGATGCCGGGAATCTTCAGCAGCACGACCTCCACCAGATGGCCGACGTACGTGAAGGAAAACGCGAGCGTAAACGCGTCGAGAAAGTCCCAGCCAAACGTGCCGTGACGTGGCAGCAGCGCGACGAGCAGCAGTGCCAGCGGCAGCGCCAGCAGCGTGTTACGGGTGAGCGCTTTCATGCAGATGTACCTCCAGCCAGTCGAGGACCGTGCTCCACCAGATGCGGCGATTGCGCGGGCGCAGTACCCAGTGCCCTTCGTCCGGGAAGTAGAGGAACTTCGCATCGACGCCCATGCGCTTCGCGGCCGTGAATGCCTGATAGCCTTCGGACAGATCCACGCGGTAGTCCAGCTGCGAATGCACGATCAGCATCGGCGTCTTCCAGTCGCTCACATGATTCAACGGAGACCACTTTTCGTAAAGAGCGCGGTTCGGGGGGGCGTACACGGGGCCGGCGAACTCCCAGTCGGTGAACCACAGCTCTTCGGTGCTGCCGGCCATGCTGACCGTATTGAACACGCCGTCGTGATCCACCAGCACCTTGAAGCGGTTGGTGTGGCCCGCGATCCAGTACACCATGTATCCGCCGTAGGAGGCGCCGGCGGCGCCCATGCGCGTCGAGTCGACGTACGGCAGGCGGGCGACGACGTCCAACCCTTTCATGAGGTCTTCGAACGGGTAGTCGCCCCAATGCTGCGAGATCGCATCGGTGAACTTCTGGCCATAGCCCGTCGAGCCGTGGAAGTTCACCTCGGCAACGACGAATCCCGCTCCGCGGCCAGCAAACATCTGATTGTTCCAGCGCGGGCCCCAGCTGTCGGTCCACGCTCCCTGCGGGCCGCCGTGAATGAGATAGATCAGCGGATACGTTCTGGCGGGATCGAAGCCGGGCGGCTTCTGGGACCAACCGAAAACCGAGTCGCCGAGTGCGCCGACGAAGCCGAACTCCTCGAGCGGCGGTAAATCCAGTGTGGCGAGTGCCGAGTCGTTGTGGTGCGTCAGCGCTTTGCTCGACACCCAGACCTCGGGTGGCTGCGTGTTGCTCTGATGCAGGTAGACCAGCGTGCGATTGTCAGGCGCGACCTGGACGTTGGTGTTGACGCCATTTGAAACGGCGACGGAACGACGGAAGGACGGAATGTCGATGCGGTGAATGTTGTCCCGCCCTCGCTCCTCGACGACCGCATAGATACAGGTGGAATTCGGACACCAGGTGTACGAACCGACGGAGAGCGTCCAGCCGCTCGTCGCCTCGACCGGACGACCTTCCGTCCTTCCGTCCTTCCGTCGCAGTAACATCAGGCGCAGTCGATCGGCCTCGAACCCTGCCCGTTGCATCGAGAGATAGGCCAGCCATTTGCCGTCCGGGGAGTATCGCGGCGTGTTGTCCGCGCCCGGATTGGTGGTGATCTGGTGGAAGGTCGGGCCGTCGACAGCATAGATATCGACGTTCGTATTGTCGGCGACGGTGGTGTCGCCGTGCATCGCGACGAGGATGTCTTTGCCGTCGGGCGAGACCGCGACGTCCCCGTCACCGCCCGTCGCGATCGTCGGGATGTCGTGATCGACCGGCGTGAGATCCGTCGCCTTCCCGGTTGCGACATCGACGCGAAACAGATGCTGCCGCTTCCCCGCCCTGAAGTCGTCCCAGTGCCGCCACATCAGCCCGGTCCAGATCCTCGCCTCGGTGGGATACGCCCCGTTGCGTTGATCGATCTCCTGATTCGCGGGCCATTTGATGTCGCTGACGACCAGCAGGCCTGAGCCGTCGGGCAACCACACCGGATCCGACGCGCCGTCGGCCAGGCTC
The DNA here is from genome assembly GCA_003221985.1 of Gemmatimonadota bacterium. The sequence goes on from QHUQ01000120.1 coordinate 18,300, forward strand.
GACACTTTGCGCGCGTCGCCGCCGGCGATCGGCAGCAGCCAGACCTGTGCCCCGCCCTCGCGCGTCGAGATGAACGCCAGCGTCTTCCCATCGGGCGACCAGCGCGGCTGGCGGTCCGATCCCGCCCCCGGTCCGTTGGTCAGCTGCCGCGACCGGCCGGTCGCGACCTCGACGACCCAGACGCGCGCGACGTTGCGATTGTCCTGGAGCGAGGGCGTCGAAACGGTGTAGGCCACCCACTTCCCGTCCGGCGAGAGCTGCGGATCGCTCACCGCCTTGAGCGCGATGTAGTCCTCGAACGTGATCGCGCGCTTTTGCGCGAATACGGGAAGGGGGACGAGGGACGGGGGAAGGGTAAAGCATGCAATCAGCGCGATCGCTCGCATCAATACTCCGGGTGCGTGAGAATAGCGCGGACCAGGTCGTCGAACAGTTGCGACTCCGGGGTCACGTTGCCGTCCGCATCGGTGTGGACGTTCCAGGCAGCCAGCTCGTTCAGCGCAGTCGCTTCCTCGTAGGTGAGGTGCAGCACGTGACCGTTCGCGTTCTTGCTCGCCTTGTCGAGCACCTGCTTGAGCACGTCGGGAAGGTGCTTGGCGGTCCGCACCGCGTCGAACTGTTGTCTGGTCACGGTGAGGTCCATGCGCTAATCTTGGGTACCTTCGGAGTCACTCGCAACCCAGAGCTCTGATGCCACGCACGGCGTTCCTGTCCACGGGCTTTCACGTCCCCGCGCGGCTCGTCACGAATGACGATCTCGCGAAGATCATGGACACCTCCGACGAGTGGATCGTGCAACGCAGCGGCATCAAGACGCGCTATTGGGTGGACAAGGGCGACACCGGCGTCGCGCTGGCGCGTGAGGCGTCACAGAAAGCACTGGAAAAGGCCGGCCTCACGGCGAAGGACATCGATTGCATCATCTACTGCACCTGCACCCCCGATCATTTCGAGCCGGGCAACGGCGTCTTTCTGCAGCGCGAGCTGGGCCTCACCGATATTCCCGCCGTCGACGTCCGCAATCAGTGCAGCGGTTTCATCTATGGGCTCTCGATCGCCGACGCGTGGATCCGCACCGGCCAGTACAAGAACATTCTGCTGGTCGGCGCCGAGGTGCATTCCCGCGGGCTCGACAAGACGACGCGCGGGCGCGACACCGCGGTGCTGTTCGGCGATGGCGCGGGCGCTGCGGTGCTCGCACCGATCGACGATGACGGCCGTGGCGTCTTGTCCACGCACATCTTTGCCGACGGCCGTTACGCCGAGAAGCTGTGGGTCGACGGACCCGGCCTGGCGCACGATCCGTATGTGAGCGTGGAGATGCTGGAGCAGGGGCTGCACCGCGCCGTGATGGAGGGGCGCGACGTCTTCAAGTTCGCATCGCTCAAGATGCCGGAGTCCGTCGCCATCGCGCTCACGACCAACCGCCTCACTCCCGCCGACGTCACGTTGCTCGTCCCCCACCAGGCCAATCAGCGCATCATCGAGATGGTCCAGAAGGCCACCGGCCTGCGCGGCGATCAGGTCTACAGCAACATCCAGAAGTACGGCAACACCACCGCGGCCTCGATTCCGATCGCGCTCGATGAGGCGCTGGCTGAGGGGCGGCTCAAGCGGGGCGATCTGCTCGTGCTGACCGCGTTCGGGTCCGGTTTTACGTGGGGGAGCGCCGCGATTCGCTGGTAGAATCCATCTCCTTCAACTCCTTGAGCTCTCGCGCCGCGCCTTCCGCCAGCGGCGAGCCGCGGTAGCGCTCGACGAAGCGCGCCAACTCCACTCTCAATCGCGCGGTCCGGCCCATTTTGCGATACAGATCGATCAGGCCGTTGGCCGCACTCATCTGTTCCCGCGGGTTGGCGGGAGGGTTGGCATTGCGGATCTCGAGGTAGAGGCGCTCCGCCTCGTCGAATCCTTTGAGCTGCGTTTCCAGGAGGTGCGCGAGGCGCAAGCGCGCTTCATGATCCTGCGGCTCGATGCGCAGATGGTCGCGGAACCAGTCCGCGGCCTCCGCATACTTGCCCTGCACGATCAGGACGTCCTGGCGCGGATAGGTGGGCGGTGGCGGGATGTCGCCGACGGCGTAGATCGTCTTGACCATCAGCACGGCGGCCCCGCCCACGGTGCGATGAATCGCGAAGATCCCGGCGAGCGTGATCGGGACGTTGAGTATGAGCAGGAAAACGAAGACGACGGACGAGATCCACCCTTTATCCAGCATGAAGTACCACAACGACGACAGCATCACGAAGCACGCCGGCCCGAACCACGTCGCCACGCGCAACAGGCGAATGACATCCGTCGCATCGCTGTATTCGGGGCCCTTGGCCATCGCGGTCCAGAATTGCGCCTGAAACGCCACCTGCGCAAGTTGCGTACAGGGCGTTACCCATAGGAGAACAGCATGCTCTGGCTTGCGGTGAGTGCCGCCGCGCTGATCGGCGGTTTCGTGGTGAGTCGTGGTTTCGTACGTCGCCGGCTGCGCTTCGTCGATGCGGTTCAGAAGCCGGCGGCCCCGTTGATCGCGGGCGCAGCCGCCGCGGTCGTCGCGCTGCCGATCACCATGCTCCCGATCGTCACGATTGGCACCGCGGTCGCCTTCGGAATCGGTGTCGCGGGCGGAGTCGCGAGCGGGCGCTCCGGCCCTCCTCCTGCCCTCCCGCCGGGGAGTTAACTGACGCGCAATGCTTTGGCGGGCGCCGCCATTTCCGGGCGGCCCGCCACGACCCGTAGAGCCCGCACTGCTTCACGCGCAAATGTCTTCCCCGCACCCTTCTCCACTTCTTCCAGCGCGCTCCAACGCGTAAACGCCGGCCGCACGGGTGTCGCCATCTGCAGCGTTTCGAAGGCGTCGGCGACGGCAAGCACCTTCACGGTGGGCGCCATCGGCAACGCCTCGATGTCCCAATCGTCGCCCACGATCTCGTAATAGTGTGAGTACTCCGCGATGATCTCGGCGGCGCCGCGCAGCGCGCGCGCCACGGCGAGCGACTCATCGGTCACGGAGCGCGACAAGAGCCGCAGCAACCGCTGATCGGCGGTGCCTACCTCATGGAGCAACGCCGCGATACGGAGGTTCTCGATGTCGCCATCGCTGAGCTTCAGCTCGACGCCCATCGCCGCCGCGAGCTCTCCCACGCGGGTCGAGTGACCTTCCTGGTGCCGCTCTGCCGACTCGATGTGGAATGTCAGCACCTCCAGCGTCGCGAGGTAGGCGTTCTTGAGATCCGCCAGCCGCGAGGCACGCTGCTCGGCGAGCCCGCCCACTACATAGCCGGTGAGAATCAGGAAGCCGCCCCACGGGACGAGGAGCATCATGGCGTCCTGCGTAAGGCCCGGCTCCATGCCGACCCCCTGTGTCGCCTGAAAGAAGAAGACGAGCGAGGCGATGAACAGGCCGGCCACCACGGCAAAGCGGCGGCCGCCATAGAAGCCCGCCAGGATGATCGGCAGATAATAGAAGCTGAGAAACGCAAACTTCTGCTCGATCAGCTGATTGATGACGAGCAGGGATGCGACCAGCAACAGGACGAGGATGCGCTCGAAGTTCCGGAAGAAGAACTGCTTCGCACGCTCCAGAGCTCGCTGCTGAGCCACAAAGGCCTTTCCGCTAAAGGGATACGGGAGCGCCGGATCAAACTGAATGACAGGTGGGCATTCTGCAAGTGAGAAAGGTCACAAAAGACCATGTATCCGATGGTAAAGCGCGGCCCTCCCGCACGATATGTGTCCGGCACGGAATTCGCCCATGGGATCGGCAGGGGGGGGTCGGCCTGCGCGTCCTGGGGGCCGCCTCCCTGTGGCGGAGGTGGCAATCATTAAGTTGGTGCGCCACCTAACCGGGATCCTGCAATGTTTTTCCTCGCCGTCCTGCTACAAGACGAAGACATCGCGGCGCCGTTCCCATATCACCTACGACGCCCATCTGACGCATTTTTTATTCGCGCACATCGTCGCGGAGGTCTGCGATGTGCTAGCCCTCGTCATCATCGCCACCGGATTCAGGAAGCCCGTCGCGGCGTTCGTAGCCGGGGCAGCGCAACACCGGTAGCGGCGGGTAGCGCACAAACCGGGGGTCCGTCTCGGCGCGCAAGCACCGATAGAAGACGGACCCCCGCCGGTTCGTCAC
>QHUQ01000121.1 GCA_003221985.1 Gemmatimonadota bacterium
AGTTGTTGCGAGCGGCGCGCGGTGACGGCTGCCGCCTGCGCGGCCGCGAGGTCGGCCGCCGCTTGCCCGCTGTCCTTCTGCGCGAGCACGCCCGCCTGAACGAGCCGCACCGCGCGCGCGTACGCGCGCTCTGCGTTCGCGAGCGCCGCTGCGGCGCTCTGCGCGGCCGCGTCGAAGGGCGCACGCTCGAATTCGATCAACGCATCGCCCTTGGCGACACGCTGCCCCGCGACCACGAAGATCCGCGCCACGCGCGTCTGCGCCGGCGGCGCGAGTACGGCATAGCGGTCGGGGCGGGGCGTCACCATCCCGATCGCGCTGAGCACGTGCCGGAACGGTTGGACCGTCGCCACGGCGGTGGAGACGCCGAGCACACCTGGTTCGCGGGAGACGTTCTGTCCGTTACCCGAAGTTCCCCCTCCACACGCGGCGCCGATTCCCGTCAGCGCGATGCTCACCCATGCGCGGCCGATCACGGCTCGTCCGCAGGCGCGGTGAGCAATTTCAAGGCACGGACTGCTGCATCCGCGCCGGCGAGGTCGTCGATATAGCGCGCCAGGATCTCACGCGCGTTGCGTTGTGCCTCGAGTACGCTCGCCAACGGGACGGCTCCCTCGCTGTATGCTTGCAATGACATGACCGCGACGCGATTGGCGCTTTCGACCAGCCCTGCTGTACGCCGCAGCCGGTCGCGAGCGGCAGCCAGCTCGCGGCGCGCGCGCGCGACGGCGGCGTCGCTTTCCCGGCGCGTGAGGTCGAGCTCGGCGAGCGCCCGATCCCGCTCCGCGGCGGAACGCAGCACGTCGCCGCGGCCGAAGTTGAACAGCGGGAAAGGCAGCGAGAAGCCGACGACGGGCAGCAGCTGATGTGGGGTCGTGCTCGCCGGGTCGCCCGTGTCGAAGCCGAACTGGATATTCGGTGCAAAGCGGCTGCGGCGCGCGAACGCCAGCGACCGCTCCGCCGAGCGCAGCGACGCCTCCGCGGCGACGACGGGCAGCAGCACTGGGCTCTCCTGCACCGCACTGTCGGAAGGGACGCGCAGCGAATCCACTAATACGATCGTCGGCTCGCCGCCGCTGAGGCCCATCTGAAGTTGCAGCGACACGAGCGCTGCCAGGGCGGCGAGCGAGTCGTCCGCGGCGACGTTCGCCAGCTGACCGGCATTCACCGCCGCCAGCCGGACGTCGAGCTCGCTCACGTCGCCGACCTCCCGGCGCAGCTCGGCAATCCGCAGCAGGCTGTCGGCATCGAGCGCCGTGCGCCGGGACAGACGGGCATGCAGCGCGGCCGCCAGCCCGCGGGTGTACGACGTGTCGACGTCGAACCGGATCGCGGCGCGCTCGAACGCGAAGCGATAGCGTGTCGCGTCGCGCGCCGCTTCCGCGGCGCCGATCCGTGGCGAGCGCAGCCAGGGCAGGTCGAGGGGCAGCTCGCCGAGCGCGTGGTAGTTCGGCGTGTCCTTCGAATAGCTCCCCGACACGGTCGGATTGGGAAACGCCCGGGCGGCCCGCGCGGCACCCAATGCCGCGGTGGTGTCGGCCCGGCCCAACGCCACGCGGGCGCCGCGCAGCAGCGCCGCGGCGACTGCATCGGCCCGCGTCACCGGTTGCTGAGCGCACAGCGGAATTGGAAACAGAATGAAGCGGAGAAGTCGAGCGAGCCGCATGATGCGCCGGAAACTATTCGCCCAAACCTTACAGCAGCCTTACACTCCCGCGGGAAATTCGATCGCGACGCGCGTGCCCTGCGGCAGCGCTGAGAAGGCGAGGCGGGCGCCGTGCAACTCGCTGATCCACTTTGCGATAGCGAGTCCCAAACCGGCGCCCTCGGCAGCGTGCCGGGCTTGATCACCGCGGTAGAAGCGCTCGAAAATGCGCGGCAGCTGATCCGCCGGGATTCCGATGCCGGTGTCCGTCACGACCACCGTGCGCAGGCCATCCGCCGCCGTGACATCGAGACGTACGCGCCCGTCCTTCGGGGTGTACTTGATTGCGTTGTCGAGCACGATGATCAGCAGACGCCGCACGAGGGCGGGGTCGCCCGTAATGCGCGCCTCCTCGAACGAGCCGACCTCCAGCACTACGCCCTTGCGTTGCGCCAGCGCCCGCGCGGCTTCTAGCGCATCCGCCGCGATGTCGTCCAGATAGAGCGGCTCGCGCGCGACGGGCCGCTCACCGGCGTCCGCGCGCGCCAATGTGAGCAGATCGCCCACGATGACGCCGAGCCGGTCGGATTCCCCCTCGATCGCCCGGAGCGTCGCGTCGTCGCGCGCGGGATCGCGCGCGTGAGCCAGCGCGACCTCGGCCCGGGCGCGCAGCACCGCGACGGGGGTGCGCAGCTCGTGCGCGGCGTCGGCCATGAACCGGCGCGTTTGCTCCATCGAACGCTCGACCGGAATCGTGGACTTGCGCGCGAGCACGAACCCGCCCGCCGCGACGAGCACCAGGGCGGCGAGCGCCGCGACGGCGAACGTGCCGATCACCGACGCATACTGCTCGCCGATTCCCGGCCGCTCGACGGTCGCTGCCGCGACGTAGCCCGTGCCGGACGGCGTGGTGAACCGCTCCGCATGCAGCCGGATCTCGCGATCGTCCTCGCCGGGCGCGCGCCGCTGCAGGTCGACACGTCCCGCACTCGCGGCCTCGCGGGCAGCGACCCGGACCCACTCGTCGGAGTCCGGCGCGGTAATCGGCTGGCCGCGGAGATCGAACAAGTAGAGGCTCCGGTCGGGTATGTGTAGCTCCTCCACCGCGTCGGCCGCGACGCCGGCGGCGCGCTCCGCCTCGAGGTCGCGGGTCGCGCGCATCACCGCGGCCGTCGCGTCGACCAGCGAGGCATCCAAGCGTCGCGAGACCTGGTGGCGGATCGAGAAAAACAGACCCGCACCAAGCAGCAGCAGGATGAGTGCGAAGGTGCCCGCGTACCACAGCGTGATGCGAACGCGCAGCTGTGCCAGCGAAGGAGTCACGGGCCGAACCGGTAGCCGGCGCCGCGCATCGTCCGGATCAGCTTGGGCTCGTACCCGTCGTCGATCTTGCCGCGCAGCCGCCGCACGAGCACTTCGAGGACGTTGGCCCACGGGTCGTGGTTCTGATCCCACACGTGCGTGGTGATGGTGGTGCGATCGAGCACCTGGCCGGGATGGCGCATGAACAGCTCCAGCAGCGCGAATTCCTTCGCCGTCAAGGCGATGGGTCGGCCGCCGCGCCGCACTTCCCGAGAGGAGAGATCGACTTCCAGATCCGCGACGCGGGACACCGTGGGAGTCAGCGCGCGCGCGCGCCGTCGCGCGAGCGCCTGTAGCCTGGCGACGAGCTCACGGAACGCGAACGGCTTGGTGAGGTAGTCGTCCGCGCCGGCGGCGAGGCCACGCACCCGGTCGTCCACCGCGTCCAGCGCGGTCAGCATCAACACGGGTGTCGTCACCTTGCGGCGGCGCAGCTCGACGCACAAGTCGAAGCCGTTGCCGCCGGGGAGCCGCACGTCGAGGATGAGCACGTCATAGTCGCCGGCGAGCGCCCGTTCGCGGCCATCGGCGAAGCCGGCCGCCAGGGTCGGATCGATCCGGTGCTCACGCAGGCCGTCGCGCAGCAGACCGGCAAGCTCGGGATCGTCCTCTACGATCAACACCCGCACGAAATGAGGATCGCCACCCCGTGACGAACGCGCCAGAGGCGGGGTGCGTAGGTTAGGATTAACGACCCCTTCGGAGACGCCATGACCCGCTCACTCGAACTTGCCCTCGTCGCCCTGCTGGCGCTTCCCGCGTTCGCCCGATCCCAACAACCCCCCCCGTCATACCATGTGGCCGGCCGCATCCCGCTCGCCGGTGAGGGGGGCTGGGACTATTTGACGGTGGACACTGTCGCGCACCGTCTCTACGTCTCGCGCGGCACTCACGTCGCTGTGATCGATCTCGATCGCGATTCCGTCGTGGGAGACATTCCTAATACGAACGGCGTGCACGGCATCGCATTCGTGCGGGAGCTGAATCGCGGGTTCACGAGCAACGGCCGCGACACGACGGTGACGATCTTCGATCTCAAAACGCTTGCGCCGATTGCGGTCGTCAAAGTCAGCGGCCGCAATCCTGACGCGATCACATATGATCCCGTCTCGCGCCGTATCTTCACGTTCAATGGCGGCGGCGCGAACGCGACCGCAATCGACCCGCAGTCCGGGGCGGTCGTCGGGTCGATCGATCTGGGTGGCAAGCCGGAGAATGCGGTGTCAGACGGGCGCGGCCACATGTACGTCAACATCGAAGACAAGAGCGAGCTCGTGGCGTTCGACCCCAAAACGCTGGCGGTCCAGGGCCGCTGGTCACTCGCTCCCTGCGAGGAGCCATCGGGTCTGGCAATGGATCGGCGCACGCGGCGGCTGTTTTCCGTCTGCTCCAATGGTCTCATGGCGGTCGTCGATCCCGACGGCGGCCGGGTGCTCAGAACATTGCCGATCGGGAGCGGCACGGATGGCGCCGCATTCGACCCGGCCACGGGCCTGGCGGTCAGCTCCAATGGCGAGGGGACGATGACGCTCGTGCACGAGGAGTCGCCTGACAGCTTCCGCGTCGTAGCGACGGTTCCGACGCAGCGCGGCGGCCGGACGATCGCATTGGATGAGCGTACGCACCGGCTGTACACGGTGGCCGCGCAATACGGCGAAGCCCCGGCGCCCACGCCCGACCGCCCACGCCCCCGACCACCGGTCATCCGGGGGTCGGTGGTCGTGGTGATCCTCGAGCGGTGACGCCGGCCGCTAGTTAGCGCTGACGATGCGCTTGTAGCTGTCGGGATTCCATTTCGGCCGCTCGGCGCCGTTCGCAACGTCGAGCCCGAGGTAGAAGATCAGCCGCGCGACGCGCGACTCCTTCTCCGCATCGATCTTGTCCGGCGAGTCGCTGGGCCGGTGGTAATCGGGATGCGTGCCGTTGAAGAAGAACAGAATCGGCACACCCTTGCGGGCGAAGTTGAAGTGGTCGGAGCGGAAGTAGAAGTTTTCCTCCGGCCAGATGTCGTCGATCGGGCGCATGTTCAGCTCAGGATGCGCCGCCGCGACGCGATTCAGCGTCGCGCCGAGGTCGGAGTGCTCCTTGCCGATCGCGACGATCGTGTCCTTCCAGTTGCGCCCGATCATATCGATGTTCAGATCCGCCACGATGTTATTCATCGGCACGGGGGGATGATCGGCGAAATAGGCGCTCCCCCACAGGCCTTTCTCCTCGCCGCTCACGTTCAGGAAGATGATCGACCGTTTGGGCCGCGGGTGCAGGCCGGCGAATGCTGCGGCGATTCCTACCACCGCCACCGTTCCCGATCCATCGTCATCGGCCCCATTGCAGATCGAGTCGGCGCCCTGGGCCCGGCAGCCACCGCTGCCGCGCGGTCCCGCAACACCAACGTGATCCATGTGGGCGCTGAACACGACGTATTCGCTCTTGAGGGTGGGATCACTGCCCTCGAGGATGGCGACGACGTTGGGCGCGGAGTTGCGCTCCACCGGTTCGATGCGCGCATGCACGTGGAGCTGCGCCCCACGCAACGGTTTGACCTCGAATGCCGTCGCCGACTGCGCCGCGGCCAGGTCAGCGCCGAGTTGGGCGGCCACAGGCTGGAGCGACGCCGCCCGAATGCCCAGGACAACGGGCGAACCGGTCTGCCGGCTCGGGTCGCGCAGCTGCGGCCGACTATTGCGACTGACGATTTGTGACCAGATGGAGTCTGGCGCGGTGGTGAGCAGCACGACGCCGGCCGGTTTCCACGAGAACACGCGCTGGCGGTCGGCACCGCGGAGCCGCGGTGATGCCAGGACCAACATCTTCCCCGCGAATGCCGCCGTGTCGGCCGTGGCACCGGTGAGCTGGCCCGAGACGAGCACGAGCTCGCCAGCGTAATCTCCGCTCTCGAACATGTTGTCGGCAAAGACGAAGTCGGTGCCGTACTTGAGTGTGCCACCAGCCCCGCCGTGCACGAACGCCACGGAGCTCTCGGCGACGATTTGCACCTTGTCGAGTGAATAGCGCTGGATGAACGTGCTGTTATCGCCTCCCGGCTTCAGCCCCAGACGGCGGTATTCGCGCCCGATGTACGTCGCGACCTTATCGAGCTCGGGGCTGGGCGTATCGCGACCCCGCATGGAATCGTCCGCAATGATGCCGATGCGCCGACGGATGTCCTCGGGAGAAATCGTTTGGGCAGCCCGCTGAGCTGAAACGGGTGACTGAAGAGTCCACAGCAGCAACAGCGCGACCAAGAGAGCCTCGACAAGAGGAAAGGGAAGGGAAACCTAACGCGCCCGATCGTGCGAGACTACGATCGGGCGCGTCAGGTTTCAGTCTGAACGTCTACGGCTTGCGGCGCCGCACCTCCGGCTCGTTGCGCGCCGGTGGAGGCGGTGGCGGAGGCGGTGGTGGAGGCGGCGACACCCTCCGCGGTTCGTTACGCGGCTCGTTACGCGGCTCATTGCGAGGCTCATTACGAGGCTCGACGCGCCGCGGCTCATTACGAGGCTCGTTGCGTGGCTCCACGCGCCGCGGCTCATCGCGAGGCTCGACGCGACGGGAATCGTCACGTCGTGGCTCGACTTGTCGTCGCTCAACTTGCCGAGGCTCCTCGTGCCGCGGCAGGACCATCGGCCGGTCCGTTCCCTTGCTGTCGTCCGGGTGGTCGGGCCGCTCGGGGCGATCCGGGCGATCGGGATGGTCGCGACGCTCCGGCCGATTCGGGTTGTTCGGATTGTCGGGACGGTCCGGCCGATCCGGGCGATCGGGCCTATCGGGCCGGTCGGGACGATCCGGGTGCTCACGGCGGCCGCGCCCGCGGTCGTCGTTGCCGTTGTTGCCACCGTTGTTGCCGCCGTTATTGCCCCCGTTGTTGCCACCGTTGTTCCCGCCGTTGTTCCGGTCATCGCCGGGCCGCTCGTGGCGGTCGCGGATGCCCGGAGGCGGAATGCTGCCGATGCCACCGACATCACGGCCGGTGACGCCGCGCCGGGTGTTGTCGTTGACCGGCCGCTCCCGCTCACGCGTGACGAACTCTTCGCGGCTGGGTCGAGCGGTTCCCCAATCCTTGAAGATGAAACGGGGCTGTGGACGATAGGGCCTCACGAACACGACACGGCTGCCGCCGTAGTAGCGATACGGATAGAACCAGGGATCGTCGTAGACGAACATGCGGAAGCGCACGCACGAATCGAAGTACGGATCCCAATAGGGATAGCTCACATACGTGTGGCAGTCATAGCACAGGAAACGCGGATAGTCGTAGTGCTGGCCGACATTGTAAGAGATGACGTCGTAGTCCCAGTCGACGTACCCTTCCGGTACGATGCGCTGCGCCAGGTCGGTCATCGCGACATACGGATCGCCGCGCACGCGGCCGTCGGCGATGACGCGATAATCCCAGTGATCGCTGCTCTCAATGCCGTCGTACACGAAGGCATCGGCCGACGCGACCGCAAACAAATAGCCGACGCCGGGATAGTCGTCGATCGTGAACGCTTCCCGGGAGAGCTCGTTGCCATCCACCTCGAAGTCGCGGCCGCCGCGAGCGAAGTTGTCTTCCCACGGTTCGCGCGGGAACAACACGCGAACACGACCATCCGTATCCACACGGAAGATCGTGACATAGGCGTCGTGATCGAGACGGAAATACAGCCGGACCCGCTCACCGCGGGTATAAACGGCCGCATCACCGCGGTTGGTCCACAGCTCGACACGCGGGCGGTACAGACCCGGATTCCGGGCCGTGGCTGTGGGCACGAATGGCAAGCTGAGCAGCGCTAGATGTGCGAACATGGTGCCTCCCGCTCGGCTTAAGGCAGAGACTGTGCCAGCGGCCGAAACCACCTAAATTATATTGTTATAATGACTTGGCAGTGCCGAGCTCCATCCTGGCTGTCCCTTGGCAAGGACATTTCTTGGCTCAGCGTCTAGATCTGCTCGACCCGGCCGAAGTGGCGCGTCTGGGGGGCATCGAGATCGTCGCCGAGGGTGTCGTCGAGGGTTTCCTGGCGGGCGTCCATCGGTCGCCGTTCCGCGGCTTCTCGGTGGAATTCACCGAGCACCGTGCCTACCAGCCAGGCGATGAGCTGCGCTATCTCGACTGGCGCATTCTGGGCCGGTCCGATCGGCTGTTCGTCAAGCAATTCGAAGAGGAAACGAATCTCCGCTCCATGATTCTCGTCGATGCAAGTCGCTCGATGGCCTGGCACGGGACGCCGGAGCGGCTGACCAAGCGCGCGTACGCCGATCGCCTGGCGGCGGCGTTGGCGCTCATTCTGCTGCGCCAGCGTGACGCGACCGGGCTGGTCACGTTCGACGAACAGGTGCGGCAAGTGATTCCCGCCCGCGTCAAAGCCGGCCAGTGGACGCGCATCGTGCGCGGCTTGCTCGACACGCCGGACGGGCAGGGGACCGCCGCTCACGCCGCGTTGCAGCGGCTCACGGCGTTGCTCACTCGCCGCGGCATGGTCGTGCTGATCTCCGATTTGTTGTTCGATCGCGACCTGGTGCTCGCGGCGCTGCGCTATCTGCGACATCGCGGCCATCAGGTCATCGTCTTCCACCTCATGGACCCGGCCGAAGTCCAGCTTACGGGTCCGCCGGAAGTACGCTTCCGCGATCCCGAATCGACCGTAAGCGTGGTGGTGCGTCCGCGTGAGCTGGCGCGGGCGTATGCCGACACGGTACGCCGGGAGATCGCGGCCTGGCGAAAGGCCTGCCGGCGACACGGCATCGCCTACCATCATGTGCAAACCGACATGCCCTTCGGCATGGCGTTGCGTCTCCTGTCGTGAGTTTCATCCATCCGCTGGCATTGCTGGGACTAGCCGCCGCTGCGATCCCCGCGTTGCTCCACCTGCTGCAACGACGTATTCCGCCCGAGCTCGATTTCCCGGCCGTGCGCTACCTGAGCGCCGCCGAACGGGAAAGCGCGCGGCGGCTGAAGTTGCGTCACCTCCTCCTGCTCATTCTTCGCACGGCCTTGATCGTGGCGATCGTGTTCGCCGCCGCGCGCCCCCTGGTAAGTCTGCGAAAAGCTGGCGCGAGCGGAGGAGCGCACGAGCCGACGGCCGTCGTCGTCATTCTCGACAACTCGCCATCGTCGAGCGCCGTGGTAGACGGCGGTGTCATGCTCGACCGACTGCGCGCGGCGGCGCAATCCTCCGTGCGCCACACGACGTCGGCCGATCGGGTGTGGCTGATGTTGTGTGATGGTGTGCTGCGCGGCGGCACACGCGAAGCGCTGCTCGCCACGATCGACAGCACACGCGCGGGTTGGCAGCGGCTGGATCTGGTGCAGGCGGTCGAACGAGCAGCGCGTCTCGTGAACGCCCAGCCATCGCCCGGGCGGGAAGTGCACCTGCTGAGCGATCTGCAGGCGACGGCGGTCGCGTCCGGACGAGCGGACGTGCCACGCGGAGTGCGCGTGCTTGCTCTCGCGCCGGGACACGCCGTCGCGAATCGCGGCATCGCGGCGGTCAACGTATCCGAGGGTGCCGCCGTCATCGAGCTCAGCGGCTCGACGGCTGGTGACGGTTCAACGCCGCAGCCAGTGCCCGTGACGATCCGTATCGGCGGGGGCGGCGGACGTCGGGGCGGAGAGATCATGGCGCGCGGCCTGGCGACGCCCGGGAGTGACCGCGCCGGTACGGGAGGGGGAGTGGGAGGGGGGGCGTCGCGGGCGACGGTGACTGTCTCGCTGCCGGCGCAATCGCTCGCGCCAGGTTGGTGGGTAGGCGAGGCGGCGCTCGAGCCGGACGAGCTGCGGGCGGATGATCGTCGCCCATTCGCGTGGCGCGTTTCTCCACCGGCGCGAGTCATGGCGACCGCCGGAGCAGGAGCGTTCGTCGCAGCGGCCCTCGACGTGCTGCGGGACGGGCGACGCGTCAGCGACGGCCGCGATGTCGTGATCAGCGGGGCAGACGGGCCGAGTGGAAATCGCGCCATCATCCAGCCACCGGCCGATCCGGCGCTGATCGGCCAGGCAAACCGCGCGCTCGCAGCGCGGGGAGTGCCCTGGCGCTGGAACCAGCTCGGGACTCCCGGCGTGGTGGCGTCGCCGGAGCTCGCGTTCATCGATGGCGCTGCGGTCGCGCGTCGCTACCGGCTCGAGGGAGGATCGGAGGACGTGCTGGCCACCGTGAATGGCGAGCCGTGGCTGGTACGCTCCGGCAGCGTGGTGCTGCTCGGCAGCCGGCTCGACACCGCATGGACGGCACTGCCCGCTGCCCCGGGGTTCGTGCCGTTTGTGGATGCGCTCGTCAACCGGATCGTGGTCGGCGAGACGCAAGTCGCAACGCATGAAGGGGCGCCGCGCGTGGAGTTTCAAACCCGGGGGGCCGACACGATCGGCGCCACCGTGTTCGGGCCCGACGCGCGCGAATCCGATCTGACGCCTGCGACCGCATCGCGCGCCATCGCGGCACTGGGTGGCGGAGACCGCGTCGCCCTGCTGAGCGCCGACCGCTTTGCTGCCGAGCGCTTTTCGGGGGCTCGGCGCGTGGATGCCAGTTGGATGCTGCTGGTGCTGGCATTGCTGCTCGCGGCCGCCGAGCTGGGAGTCGCGACCCGGACCCGCTGATGCCGCTCGACTTTTTGCTCGACAGGTTGCAAGACCTTCCCGCGACACGCTCGCTCGTCGAACGCCTGCCGGCGCCCGGCAAGCGAGTGGGCGTGGGCGGGCTTCCCGGATCGAGCCCCGCCGCGTTGGTTGCCGCGCTGTCCCGCCGGCTGCCGCAGCGCGTCTTCACGGTCGTTGCTCCTACTCTTGCCGACGCGGAGCGTTGGCTCGCGGACCTTGAGATGCTCCTCCCCGGTGACGCCACCGCGCTCTACCCGCAGCGCGAGTCGCTCGGCGCCGAGGAGCCGCATTACGAGCTTGCCGGGGAGCGCATCGAGACTCTCGAAGCGCTGCTCCGCGGCGCGGTGCGGGTGCTGATCACGACCGCGCGCGCCAGTGCGGAACGCACGGCGGTTCCCGCCGCGCTGGAGCAGGCTCGCCTCGTCATCGCCCTTAATAAAGAGGAAAGGAGTCTCACCGAGACCGCGCAGCGGCTCGATGCCATGGGCTACGAGCGCGTGCCGACGGTGACCGAAATCGCCCAGTACAGTGTCCGCGGCGGGATTCTCGATGTCTACGGGTTCGGCATGGCAGCGCCGGCCCGCATCGAATGGTGGGGCGACGAGGTGGTCTCCGCACGCGGCTTCGATCTCGACACGCAACGCTCGGGGGACGTGCTGGATCGTGTGACCGTCCTTCCGGTGCGCGCGGAATCGGTGCAGGACGATGTGCGGATAGGGGCGCAGCGGGCCGCGCCCTTACTCAGCAACCTGCTGGACCTGCTCCCGAGCGACACCATCGTCGTCGTGGATCAGGAGTCCGCCGTGGAGCGCGAGGTCGAGCGCGCCTGGACGGATGCTGCGCACCATCTCGAGGTCGCCCGTCGCATGGGTGAGGAGCCGCCATCGCGCGACGACCTCTTGATCGAGCCTCCGGCATGGCGCACGCGAATGACGGGGTTCGGGCGCCTCGCTGTTTCGGATGCGGAGAGCGAGCAACGCTTCCCGCTCGCGCCGCCCGAGCATGTGGACCGGGACTTGAAGCGGCTGCGGCAGATTGTCGCCGAGCCTCCCCCGACGGTCATCCTGTGCGACAACGAGGGGCAGCTCGAGCGGCTCGAGGAGTTGATCGGCGCCGATCGCGCGACGCTGGCGGTAGGCGCGCTCGACGGCGGATTCATCATGCCGACGCTGCGTGTGCTCACCGACCACGAGATTTTCCGGCGTGCGCGGCGTTTGCGCCGGCCGCGGCGGTATCGCAGCGCCGTCTCGACTGCCGCGGCGCGGCCGCTTACGCCCGGCGGCTATGTCGTCCACCTCGAGCACGGGATCGGCATCTACCGGGGATTGGAGACGATCGCGGTCGGCGCTGACGGAGCGACGCTCGAGGTCGCGGTCGTGGAATACGAAGGGGGCGACCGGCTCAATGTCCCGCTGTACCGCATCGATCAGCTCGAACCCTATCGCAGCGTCACCGACGGTGATGCGCCGCCACCGCGATTGCACCGCCTCGGCGCGACCACTTGGCAGCGCCAGCGAGACAAGACGCGCGCGGCGATTCGGGCGATGGCGGCCGAGCTGCTCGACTTGTACGCCCGGCGGCAGCTCGCCCATGGCTTTGCGTTCCCTCCCGACACACCGTGGCAGCGCGAGCTCGAGTCCGCCTTCCTCTATGAAGACACGCCGGACCAGCGGCGCGCTTCCGATGAAGTCAAACGCGACATGGAGCGCGCGCGCCCCATGGATCGCCTGCTCGTGGGCGACGTCGGCTACGGCAAAACCGAGGTGGCGGTGCGCGCGGCGTTCAAGGCCGTGCAGGCGGGCAAGCAGGTCGCGGTGCTGGTGCCGACGACGATTCTCGCCGAACAGCACGGCCGTACGTTTCGCGAGCGGCTGGCCGATTACCCTGTGCGCATCGAGGTGCTGTCGCGGTTCCGCAGTGTGAAGGAAACGGCACCGCTGGTCCAGCGCCTCGCGGGCGGCGAGGTGGACATCGTGATCGGCACGCATCGGCTGCTATCGCCCGACGTCACATTCAAGGACCTCGGTCTGCTCATCGTCGACGAGGAACACCGCTTCGGGGTCAAGCATAAGGAGCGTCTGAAAGCGCTCAAGCTCAGCGTTGACGTGCTGACACTGACGGCGACACCGATCCCGCGCACCTTGCATCTCTCGCTCGCCGGCTTGCGCGATTTGGCGCTGCTCGAGACCGCGCCGAAGGACCGTTCCCCGGTCCTCACGTTCGTCGAGCCGTGGGACGATGCGCTCCTCGAGGAAGCGATGGCGCGCGAGCTCGATCGCGGCGGTCAGGTGTACTTCGTGCACAACCGCATCGAGACGATCGCCACGATCGCCGCGCGCGCGCAGGCGCTCGCACCGCGCGCCCGCGTGGCGGTCGCGCATGGGCAAATGCGCGAGAGCGATCTCGAGGCCGTCATGGGCCGGTTCGTCCGTGGGGAGGTCGACGTCCTCGTGTCGACGATGATCGTCGAATCCGGTCTCGACGTGCCGAACGCCAACACGATGATCGTGGATCGCGCCGATCGTCTGGGTCTTGCCCAGCTCTACCAGCTGCGCGGCCGCGTGGGGCGCAGCCACCGCCGCGCGTTCTGTTACCTGCTCGTGCCCGATCAGGTAGATGCGGAGGCCGAGGAACGTTTGCAGGTGCTCGAGCATCATACTGATCTCGGATCGGGCTATCGCATCGCGCTGCGCGACCTGGAGCTGCGGGGCGCCGGGAATCTCCTGGGCGGCGAACAGTCGGGACACGTGCAGGCGGTCGGCTTCGAGATGTACCTGCGGTGGCTCGAAGAAACCGTGCGCGGGCTGAAGACCGGGGAAGGGGGACGGGGGACGCGGGAGGAGTGGGCGCCGCCCGACGTCACGCTCGACGCGCCGGCGCATCTGCCGGACTCCTATGTGACCGATGACGATGCGAAGCTCGATCTCTACCGGCGGCTGGCGCGGGCCGAACAACCAGGTGAGATTGAAGCCGTCCGTGACGAGCTGCGCGACCGGTTTGGGCCGTTGCCGGCGGACGCCGCCCGACTGCTGCTCGTCGCCGAGTTGCGCGCCCTAGGGGCCCGGGCGGGGTTGGAGACGGTGCTGATCAAGGGCGACGAAGCGCGCTTGACGTTCCGGCGTGACGCGGCCCCGCGGCTCGCAGGGTTGCAGGTGGCGCTCGAAGCCGTGCAGTTCGAAGCGGATGTGCGGCGCGCGGTGCCGCTCGCCCTCAGGCTCCGCCGGCTCGGCGGAGAGTCGATCGGCCCCGGCCTGGTCCGGGCGCTCACGGCCGTTCTGCGGGACCATCACCGTTAACACAGAAAGAGGAATGGAATGCGACGTGCGAGTCTGGTGTTGCTGGCGCTGACGGGGTTGGCCGTGATGGGGTGCGACGCCGTGCGGGACGCGTTCTCGCCGCGAGCGGATGTCGTTGCCCGCGCCAACGACCAGACGTTGACAGTGGAGCGTGTCGCCGGGTGGGCCGGCGGCAGCAAGCAGGTGCCGATCGAGCCGATGGCGCTCAACCGGCTGTCGCACGTATGGGTGGATTACGCGCTGTTCGCGCAAGCGCTCGCGGCCGGCAAGGACCTGCGCGATTCGGCGACCGCCATGGCCGCGATGTGGCCGGTCGTCGCGCAGCTCAAGTGGGAGCGCTTCCACGACAAGCTCGTCGCGCGCGGCAATCTCACGCCGCAACAGGTGGATTCGGCGTACCAGGACGGGCGCATGCGGATCTTCCAGCACATTCTGTTTCAGGTGCCGCCGAATTCCGCGCCGAACGTCGATGCCCAGAAGCGCCGGCAAGCCGAGCAATTGCTACCGCAGGCACGCGGCGCCGGTCCCCACTTTGCCCAGCTGGCCACGCGCTACTCCGACGACCCCGGCTCGAAGGTCCAGGGCGGCTCGCTCGGCCTGTCGCAACGCGGACAATTCGTGCAGGCCTTCGAGGATGCCGCGTGGCAGCTCGAACCGGGCGCGGTGAGCGCGGTCGTCAAGAGCCCGTTCGGGTACCACATCATCCGCCGCCCGCCGCTCGGTGAGGTTCGCGCTGCATTCGCATCCGGCGTCGAGGATCGGGCGACGATGCACGGCGATTCGCTCTATCTCGACAGTCTCTCCATCAAGCGGCACATCGAGACGGTCAGTCGCGCGCCGTCATATGTACGTGTCGCCGTGCAGGACCTGGAGGCCTCGCGATCCAGCAACCGGGTGCTGGTCGATTATCGCGGCGGCTCGCTGCGGGTACGCAACCTGGTGCGCTGGCTCGCCGCGCTGGATCCGCAGATCATGCAGGCGTTACCACAGGCGAGCGACGAGCAGATCAATCAGTTCGTCAGGGCGATTGCGCAGCGCGAGCTGCTGCTCGAGCAGGCGGACTCCGCCCGCGTCACGCTGACCCCCGACGACGTGAAGCAGGTCCGCGCGGAGCACGATTCCGCCATCACCCTGCTCGGCTCGATCGTCAATTTGACGCCCGAGGTGCTGCGCGACTCCGCCGGCCAGACGCCGCAGGATCGCGTCAACTTCGCCATGGGGCGCGTGAACGACTATCTGGACCGCGTGCTGCATGGCCGGGCGCGCTTCTTCCCGCTGCCGCCGTTCCTGGCCGAGATGTTGCGCGCACAGGCGAGCTGGAAGGTCGATGAAGCAGGCGTCCGGCGCGCCGTCGAGCGCGCCCAGGAGATCCGTGCCGACTCGCTCCAGGCAACCGGACAGCCGCGCATGAATCCCGCACCGGGCCCGGCGCCGATCGATACCACGCCACGGCGGACACTGCGATGAGGCTGCTGGTTTCTCTCCTTGCTGGTTGCGTGCTCGCCGGAGCGGCGACCGCGCAGACCCTCGACCGCATCGTCGCCGTCGTCGGGACGCGGCCGATTCTCGCGTCGCAGATCGACGAGGAAATGGTCCAGGCGCAGGCGCAGGGCCAGACGCTCCCGGCGGACTCGGCAGGGCGGATGGCAATGCGCCGGCAGATTCTCGACCGCCTGATCGAGCTCGAGATCCTGGTGCAGCAGGCGCAGCGTGACACGTCGATCAAGGTGACGGACCAGGAGGTCCTCGATCAGGTCGAGCAGACCTACCAGAACGTCCGCAAGCAGTTCGCATCCGAAAGCGACTTTCGGGATCAGATCCGCCAGGCGCGGTTCGGATCGGTCGAAGAGTGGCGCCGCTGGCTGGCCGACGAGCAACGCCGGCAGCTGTACGCCCAGCGTCTGATCGAGGCGCAGCGCCAGAAAGGGAAGCTGCGGCCGATCCCGCCAACGGAGGCGCAGATGCGGGAGTTCTGGGAGCAGAACAGGGCCCAGCAGCCGCAGCGCCCCGCCACGGTGTCGTTTCGTCAGATCGTCGTCCGGCCGGTTCCAGACTCCGCCGCCCGGCGCCGCGCGCTCGAACGGGCGGATTCACTCGTCGTCGAGCTGCGTAAAGGCGCGGATTTCGGCACTGCGGCGAAGCGGTTTTCCGCCGACAGCGCCTCCGCGGCGCAAGGGGGCGAGCTGGGCTGGTTCCGGCGCGGCGTGATGGTGAAGGAATTCGAGGATGTCGCGTTCCGACTCCGCCCGGGAGAAATCTCGGGCCCCGTCGAGACGTCTTTCGGCTTTCACATCATCAAGGTCGAGCGCACCCAGCCGGCGGAAATCCTGGCCCGCCACGTCCTGATCACGCCGGACATCAGCGCCGGCCAGATCGCAATCGGGCGGCACTTGGCCGACTCGCTGCACGACCGGCTGGCGCGCGGCGGCATTGCTCGTGCCTCGTTCGACTCGCTCGCCAAGCTCTATGCCGATCCGCAGGAGCCGAAGCTGGCCGAAGACGCTCCCCTGACGGACCTCCCGCCCGAGTATCAGAAAGTCGTCTCGAGCGACACGACGATGGGATTGAAGCCGGTGATCACGTTGGGCGAACCGCCGCGCACCAAATTCGTGGTCTTCGAGGTCACGGCCCGGCACGACGCGGGCGAGCTGGGATTCGATGACGTCAAGCTGCGGATTCGCCAGTCGCTCGGCGATCAGCTCGCCATCAAGCATTACGTCGACCAACTGCGGCGCCAGACCTACGTCGACATAAGGCTCTAGCCGTGGCTCCTTCCCGGCCACGCCTGGCGGTGGCCGTCGGCGACCCGCGAGGCATCGGTCCGGAAGTAGTGCGGAAGGCACTGCGCCAGCCGCTCGACGCGGATGTGCGGATTGTCGGCGGGTGGGAGGACGGGGGGGGGGCGAGCTCGGCGACCGAGCTCGAGGCGGGACGGGCGGCCGCGCAGGGCATCGAGGCCGCGGCCCGGCTCGCGCTCGCCGGTGAGGTCGACGCCATCGTCACCGGCCCCGTTCACAAGCTCGCGCTGCACACCGCCGGCTATCGCTTTCCCGGAGTCACGGAATTCCTGGCGCATCTCGCGGGTGACGTACCGGTGGCGATGATGCTGGCGACGGGCCGGCTCCGCGTGGTGCTCGTGACGACGCACCTGGCGCTGCGCGATGCGATCGCCACGATCACCACGGAGCGCGTGGTCCAGGCGGGCCGCATCGCGGTCGACGCGCTGCGGCGCTGGTGGGGCGTCGAGATGCCGCGGCTCGCCTTGTGTGCGCTGAACCCCCATGCCGGCGAAGGCGGCCTGTTCGGCGACGAGGACGAGCGCGTGTTGCGACCGGCGGCCACGGCACTCAACGCCGCCGGCCCACTGCCGGCCGACACCGTGTTCGTGCGCGCGCTGCGCGGCGAATTCGACGCCGTGCTCGCGCCCTATCACGATGTCGGCATGACCGCGGTGAAAGTCTCGGGATTTGGAACGGGCGTGAACGTCACGCTGGGATTGCCGTTCATCAGGACTTCGCCCGACCACGGCACGGCGTTCGACATCGCGGGCAAGGGAATTGCCGACCCGGGATCGATGCGCGCGTCGCTCGAGCTGGCGGTCCAGCTGGCGAGCGCCCCTCCCCCCCGCCCAGGCGCCTAGGTCGACGGCTCCGGCACCTGCGCGGTCGCCGGCCAAACGCGCACGCGACCTACGCGGCGGCCATCCATCTCCAGAATCTCGAACGTTGCTCCCTGGAGGTTCACGCGGTCGCCGACCTTCGGCAGGCGGCCGAGCCGCCCGAAGAGCAGCCCACCGATCGTCGTGAAGTCGGCATCGTCGAGGTGGAGCTTGAGCGCGCGGTTCACGTCGGCGATTTCCGTGCTCCCCGGCAGAATCGGCACCGCGCTGGTTCCGGGGCCGTCGGCGACCGATCCGGGCGTCGCGGTGGGCGTCTGATCGTACTCGTCGTAGATCGGCCCGACGATCTCCTCCAGCAGATCCTCCATCGTGACGAGCCCGGCCGTGCCGCCGAATTCGTCCAGGACGATCGCGAGGTGGACCTTCTGGCGCTTCATGTCGGCCAGGACGTCTTCCACTTCACGCGTGCCCGGTACGAAGAACGCCGGCCGGGCGATCTCCTGTACCGGCGCGTCCGATCCCGCGAGCAGGCCGCGCAGGATGTCCTTGGCGTGCACGATGCCCACGACGTCGTCGAGCGATTCGCCGGTCACGGGATAGCGTGACCGGCCGGCCGCCGCCACGCGGTCGGCCGCCTCGGCGAGCGACGCCTCGGCAGGGAGCGCGACGATGTCGGTGCGCGGGGTCATCACCTCGCGCGCGTTCTTTTCGCTGAACTCGAAGACGCCTTCGAGCAGCCGCGCGTCGCCGGCGCCCAGGCCGCCCGTCTTGCGGCTCTGCTCGACCAGCATGCGGATCTCCTCGGGGGAATGCACCCGGTCGAGCTCCGGATTCGAGCTCTTGATGCCGAGCACGCGCAGCACGACGCGCGCGCTCCAGTTCAACAGCAGGTTGAATGGCCGGGTGATCCATGAGAAGGCGACGAGCGGCGCGGCAACCCAGCGACTCGTGGCTTCGGGATAGGTGATCGCCCACGTCTTGGGTACCAGCTCGCCGAATACGACGTGCAGGAATGAGATACTGGCCACGGCCACGACGGAGGCGATACCGCCGCGTGTCAGAAAATCGAGGCCGCGCGGCAGCGTCGCGAACCAGTCGCGAAACAGATGGGCGACGGTATCCTCGGCAACGTAGCCGAGCAGGATGGACGTGAGGGTGATGCCGAGCTGTGTCGCCGACAGCAGGCTGTACAGATTGCCGATCGCCTTGCGCACCATACGCGCCTTGCGGTCGCCGCGCCGGATCATCGCCTCGAGCCGCGTGCGGCGGGACGCCACGAGCGCGAATTCCGCCGCGACGAAGAAGGCGTTGGCCGCGACCAGCACGACGATCGCGATGAGGCGCAGGCCCAGGACGTTCACGGCCTAATAGTATTAGATTTGCGCCGAGGACACATCCGTGCTGCCCGCTGAAGCCCACTGTACCTATCGCGCGCCCATCAACGTCGAGACTCGACGGCGCTTGACGCTGGCGCTGGCGATCACCGCGGTCGTGATGCTGGTCGAGCTGGTCGGTGGCTGGCTCGCCGGCTCACTGGCGCTGCTTGCCGACGCGGCTCATATGCTGGCCGACGTCGCGGCGCTCGGTCTGGCGTTGGTTGCGGCGTGGATCGCACAGCGCCCGGCGACACCGGAGCGCTCGTTCGGGTTCATGCGATTGGAGATTCTGGCCGCACTGATCAACGGCGCAGTGCTGTTCGCCATCGCGATCGGGATCGGCATCGAGGCCTGGCAGCGTCTGCGCGTTCCCCAGCACGTCAATGGTCCATTGCTCCTCGGCGTGGCCGCCGCGGGGTTCGTCGCGAATCTCGCGGCGGTCATCCTGCTGCATCGCGGCCGCGAACACTCGCTCAATCAGAAGGGCGCATACCTGCACGTGCTCGGCGATCTGCTGGGTTCGGTCGGCGCGTTGGCCGCGGGCGTCCTCGTGCTGGCGTTCGGCTGGATGCTGGCCGATCCGCTCATCTCCGTGCTGATCGGCACGCTCGTCCTCGTCAGCGCATGGCGGCTCGTCAAGGAAAGCAGCGACGTCCTGCTCGAGGCGACGCCGCGGCACATCGCGCTGGCGGACGTGCACGACCGTATCGCGTCCGTGCCCGGTGTGGAGTCGGTGCACGACTTACATCTGTGGACGGTAACGAGCGGCGTGGTCGCGATGAGCGGGCACCTGGTGGTCAAGAATCCGACCGACAACCAGCCCATCTTGGAGGCAGTGCAGGTTCGGATGCGCGCACTAGGGATCCAGCACGTGACGGTGCAGGTGGAGAAGGAACCGATCTGTGACTGATAACCGTCATCGACCGAATCCCTTGTTCCGAGCCGGCAGCCCGTTTATACTGCGCCCCTCATTAAAGGGACCGTAACTCAGTGAAGATTCGCAACATCGCCATCATCGCCCACGTCGACCACGGCAAAACCACGCTGGTGGACCAGATGCTCCGCCAGGCGGGCGTGTTCCGCGCCAATCAGCAGGTGGCGGAGCGTGTCATGGATTCGAATCCGCTCGAACGTGAGCGCGGGATTACGATCCTGGCGAAGAACACTTCGGTACGCTGGGGTGACACGAAGATCAATATCGTGGACACGCCGGGCCACGCCGATTTCGGCGGTGAGGTCGAACGGATTCTGCGGATGGTGAACGGCTTCCTGCTGCTCGTGGATGCCGCCGAGGGGCCGATGCCGCAGACGCGATTCGTCGCGGGGAAGGCGCTCGCGCTCGGCCTCAAGCCGATCGTGCTGGTCAATAAGATCGACCGGCCCGATGCCGAGCCGCTGCGGGTGCATGACGAGGTGCTGGAGCTGCTGATGGACCTGGAGGCGACGCCGGAGCAGTTCAACTGCCCTTTCCTTTATACGTCGAGTCGTCTGGGCACGGCGACGCTGGAGCTCGACGAGCCGGGAACGGACCTGAAGGCGCTGTTCGAGACGATTCTGGGAACGATTCCTCCGCCGCAGGCAACCCAGACCGGCCCGTTCCAGATGTTGATCTCGACGCTCGATTATTCGTCCTACCTGGGACGGATCGGGATCGGGCGCATCGAACGTGGCCAGGTGCACGTGGGTGATACGGTCGCGTTACTGCCGATCGGCGAGCCGGGTCCGGTGGGTGACGGCGCGTTCGAGCAGGCCAAGATCGTGAAGCTGTTCGCGTTCGAGGGACTGGAGCGTGCCGAGCTCGAGACGGCAGCGGCCGGTGAAATCGTGGCCGTGGCGGGGCTCGCCGGTGTCGAAATCGGGAAGACGGTGACGGCGCCCGATCACCTCGACCGTCTGGCGGGCATCGCGGTCGAGGAGCCGACGATCTCGGTCGACATGCTGGTGAACAACTCGCCGCTGGCGGGTCGCGAGGGAAAGTTCGTGACCGGCCGGCAGCTGCGTGAGCGACTGTACCGCGAGCTCGAGCGCAACGTCGCGTTGCGGGTGGAGGACACGGACACGCCCTACGCGTTCACCGTCTCGGGCCGCGGCGAGCTGCACCTCGGCATCCTGATGGAGACGATGCGGCGCGAGGGGTACGAGTTCCAGGTGAGCCGGCCGCGCATCATTCCACGCGAGGGGCCGAACGGCGAGCGCCTCGAGCCGTACGAGGAATTGATGATCGACTGTCCCGAAGGGTACGTCGGGGTGGTCATGGAGAAGCTGGGGCCGCGGCGCGCCACGATGCTGGACATGAAGAATCCCGGCCTGGGGATGGTGCGGATGCGCTTCAAGATCCCCGCGCGCGGCCTGCTGGGGTATCGTTCGGAGTTCTTGACCGACACGCGGGGGACGGGGATCATCCACCACCGCTTTTTTGAGTACGATTTATGGGCCGGCCCGCTGTCGGGCCGGAACCGGGGTGTGATGGTCGCGGACCGAGAGGGGGTGGTGGTGGCGTATGCCCTCTTCAATCTTCAGGAGCGCGGTACGATGTTCGTACAGCCGGGAGATCCGGTCTATGAGGGGATGATCATCGCGGAGC
>QHUQ01000190.1 GCA_003221985.1 Gemmatimonadota bacterium
ATCTCCTGCTGGCCCGTGTAGATCTTCGCCAGCATGATCGCCGTTTCGTCGGCTTCGGTGCCGCTCGTCGTGAAGAAGCTCTTCTTGAGCTTCCCGGGCGTGATCTGCGTCAATCGCTCGGCGACGCGGACCTGCTCGACGGTCGGGTAGACGCTGGAGGTGTGCACCAGCCGGGCGACCTGGTCCTGGATCCGCTTGACGAATTCCGGATGCGAATGCCCGATGCCCGCGGTCAGGATGCCGCCGAAGAAGTCGAGGTACTCGCGCCCGTCGAGGTCCTTGACGCTCGAGCCGTGCGCCTCGGTGATGACGACCGGTTCGGCGTAGTAGTTCGCTACGCAGGGGAAGAGAAATTCTTTGTGTTTGGCGCGTACGGTCTGCGAGTCCATCAGTGTGTTGGCTCCCTCTTCAAGAATTGGCCACGGCCGATCGTGCCGACGAACTCGCCGTCGCGCGCTTGAATCTGCCCGCGGACAGTCACGGCGCTCGCGCGTCCCTTCTGCTCCCATCCTTCGTACGCGTTGTAATCGGCGTTCGAATAGCTGCATTCCTTCCCAAACTTGCCATGATAGCCCGGATCATAGACGACCAGATCGGCGTCGCTGCCC
The DNA here is from genome assembly GCA_003221985.1 of Gemmatimonadota bacterium. The sequence goes on from QHUQ01000190.1 coordinate 609, forward strand.
AGCTGAATCGCGCCCTTTTTCGGATAGAGCCCGAACAGCTTCGCGGCCTGTGTCGAGCAGGCGTCCACCATCGTCTGCAATGTCAGCCGGCCGGCGGCGACGCCGCAGGTGTGGACCAGATCCACTCGTTCCTGAACCGACGGGATGCCGTTGGGAATCTTCGTGAACGCATCCCGTCCCATCGTCTTCTGGTCGGCGAAGCGGAACGGCGCGTGATCGGTGGCGATCGTGCTGATGTCACGCGACTTCACGCCGGTCCACAGCACGTTCTGATTGGCTTTGGCGCGCAGCGGCGGGGACATCACGTATTTCGCCCCGTCAAACCCGTCCTTCGCGGCGTACGTCTCGTCCAGCACGAAATGCGGGATGACCGATTCGATCCATACATTCACGCCGCGCTGCCGCGCGGCCAGTGCCGCTCGCACCGCCGGCTCGCACGACGTATGCACGATGTAGACGTGAGTGCCGAGCAGCTCCGCAAAGGTGCAGAGATGGTGAACGCCGTCCGCCTCGACGATCGGGGGCCGGGAGGGGCCGTGCCACTCCGGGCCGGTCTTGCCGGCCGCGAGCAGCGATTTCTGCAGCGCGTCGATCGCGTCCGCATTCTCGCAATGCGCGGTCACGATGACGCCCAACTCTTTGGCCAATCGCATTGTTTCGAACAAATCGCCATCTGAGAGGTTTAATGCCCCTTTGTAAGCGAGGAACACCTTGAAAGAGGCAACCCCAGCCTTCACGATCTCGCGAAACTGCTCGCGGATGTGTTCTTCGAAGCGCACCACCGACATGTGAAACGTGTAGTCCACCGCAGCGAGTCGCTCGGCCTTGGATTTCCACAGCTCAAACGCAGCAAACGGCTCGTCGGATGCGCCCGGGCAAATCATTTCGATCAGCGTCGTCGTGCCGCCCGCGAGCGCCGCCTTGCTCGCCGATTCATAATCGTCGGCGGCGTAGGTACCCATGAAGGGCAGATAGATGTGGACATGCGGATCGATGAAACCAGGAAAGACATACTTCCCGCGCGCATCCACGATCTCCGCGCCGGGAGCGACGAGCCGGTCGTCGATCTTCGGCTCGATCCGCGTAATCGTCTCGTGTTCGGCGTAGATGTCGCCCGTGAAGTCTTCCGAGGGCGTGATGATGCGACCGCCGCGGATCAGGAGCGCCATCTGGGCATCCAGCGCCTGCGGCTGCGCGTGTATTCCTCGTAGTCGGCGCCGAAGTTCCGGCGCAACACCGGCTCCTCGTAGAACAGCACGAACAGATGCGCCATCGACCAGAAGATGATCGTGTAGAGGACGAGCCCAATGGAGCCGTAGAACATGGCGGCGCCCAACAGCACGAGGCCGGCGCCGATGTACATTGGGTTGCGCACCCAGCGATAGGGCCCCGCCACCACCAGCTTGCGCGGCGGGTCAAACGGCGCGGGCGTGCCTTTGCCGATGAACGCGAACGTGAGGACCGACGCAATCGCCAGCGCGGCACCCGCGACGACGACCAGCATCGCCGTTATCTGTATCGGTCCGATGTCCGTGGGTCGGACGATTCCCGCTGGAGCCAGGATCCGGTCCGGGACGAAAACCAGCAACAGCCCGATGAACAGCGTGGCGTACGTCAGCGCCCGAAAGAGGACGAGCATCTACGGCAGCTGCCTCACCATGTCGTCGTACGTCTCGGGCCGCCGGTCGCGGAAAAACTGCCAGGTGCGCCGCACCTCCTCGATCATGTCGAGATTCATCTCGGCGACGACCAGCTCGTCTTTGTCCTCGCTGCCTTGGGCGAGAAAGTTGCCGCGCGGATCCACGAAGTAACTCGAGCCGTAGAACTGCCCGATGTTCCATGGTGCTTCGCTGCCGACGCGATTGATGCACCCCATGAAGTAGCCGTTCGCCACCGCGTGCGCGGGTTGCTCGAGCTTCCAGAGATATTGCGACAGTCCCTTCACCGTCGCGGACGGATTAAACACGATCTCGGCACCGTGCAGGCCGAGCAGTCGCGCACCCTCGGGGAAGTGACGGTCGTAGCAGATGTACACGCCGATCGTGGCGTAGCGCGTCTTGAAGACCGGATAGCCGAGATTGCCCGGCTTGAAGAAGAATTTCTCCCAGAAGCCCGCGGTGTGCGGGATGTGGTTCTTGCGGTACTTGCCGAGATAGCTGCCGTCGGCGTCGATCACGGCCGCCGTGTTGTAGTAGACGCCGGCCATCTCGCGCTCGTAGATCGGCACGATGATCACCATTTCGTGCTTCTTCGCCAGCTTCTGCATCAGCTCGATCGTCGGCCCCGGAATCGGCTCGGCGATGTCGCACCACTTGGCGTCCTGGCTGGGGCAGAAGTAGGGGCCGTTGAACACCTCCTGCAGGCAGAGCAGCTGCACGCCCTTCTTGCCGGCTTCCTCTATATAAGGAAGGTGCTTGTCGAGCATCGCCTTGCTGATCTTCTCGACCGATGCTCCCGAGTCGTTGATCGGGTTCGACATCTGGATCAAGCCGCCGACGACTTTTCTCATCACCACCTCGAGATCACGACTTTTTTGTCGGTATAGAAATCAATTGAGTCCTGGCCATGCGCCTTCAGGTCTCCAAAGAACGAGCCCTTCGTCCCGCCGAACGGGAAGAAGGCCATGGGGGCTGCGACACCGATGTTGACCCCGATCATGCTCACGCCCACCCGATAGCGAAACTCCCGCGCCGCCTTGCCGCTCTGCGTGAAGATCGACGTCGCATTGGCGAAGCCCGACCGCTGCACCATCTCGATTCCTTCGTCGAGGTTGCTGACGTGCGTGACAGAAGCGACGGGGCCGAAGATCTCCTCCTTGCCGATCGTCATGTCGGGTTGCACGCCGTCGAACACCGTCGGACCGACGAAATGACCACGCGGGTGTTTCTCGACCTTCGTCGCCCGACCATCGAGGAGCAGCGTCGCGCCCTCTTTTCGCCCGGCCTCGACGTACGACAGCACTTTCTCCTTGTGTTTTGCCGAGATGACGGCGCAGCCGAACAGCGATTCGCTGATATTGGCGACGGCGCGATCCATGTCGGCGTCGGGCATCACGATCACGTGGTTCTTCGCGCCGCCGAGCGCCTGCACGCGCTTGCCGTACTTCGCGGCTTCCGTGTAGACGTGCCTGGCGACGGGCGAAGAGCCGACGAACGAGATTCCCGCGATACCCGGATGCGCGAGCAGCGCGTTCACCACGTCCTTGGCGCCGTGCACCATGTTCAACACGCCCGGCGGTATCCCCGCTTCGTGTACGAGCTCCAGAATGCGCGTCGATGAAAACGGCACCTGCTCACTGGGCTTGAGCACAAACGTGTTGCCGGTCGCGATCGCGTACGGCCAAAACCAGCAGGGCACCATCGCGGGGAAGTTGAACGGCGTGATCGCGGCGAAGACGCCCAACGGTTGGCGGACGTATTCGCAGTCGATCCCTGCCGCGACGTCCTCGAGCGCTTTGCCCATCATCAGCGTCGGGATGCCGCACGCGTGCTCGACGTTCTCAATCGCGCGCCGCACCGACCCTCGGGACTCGTCGAGCGTCTTGCCGTGCTCACGCGTCACCGTCGCGGCGAGGTCCTCGAATTGCTGATCCATAAGGAACTTCAACTTGAACAGGTAACGGGCGCGGACGACCGGCGGAACTTCACGCCATTTCAGAAAAGCGGTTTGCGCGGCGCTGACCGCGGCATCGACGTCGCGCGCACCCGAGAGCGGCACCTTGCCGAGCTGCTCGCCGGTCGCGGGGTTCGTCAGATCGAGGTAATCGGCGGCGGAGGGTGCAATCCACTCCCCGCCGATGTAGTTGCGGAGGGTTTTCATCCCCTTAGCCTAGGGACGGCTAAGGGGTTGTCAACTCACGAACTGCGCCTTACAGCGCGGGCACGGCATTCTCCTCGATCTCGAACCGAACGGTGACCTGGCGCAGCCGGCGATACACCGGCATGACCAGATGTAGCTGTGGATCGAAGTAGTCCCTGAGCATCGGGGGTCGCGGATGCTTGAGGTAGGCGTCGGGATTCTTTCGGACCTCGGTGGCGGCCACCGCATCCACCTCGTCCCGGGACGCGCAGTGCTGAATGATGCACGGGACGTGCGTGACGCCCAGCTGGCGGAGCGCGTAGGCTCGATGGCTGCCGTTGTTCAACACGAGCCGCTTCTCCGCATACACGGCGTTGAGGAAATTGGAGCCGAGGCCGACGGCGATCCCGACGAGTCCCACGAACTTGCCCCGTGCCGGATAGTCCTTGATCTGATCGCGTTGCAGCGGCACCGCCCCGAGAAACCGCAGGTCATTCGACGGGGACACAAAGACGAACCGGTCGTGCTGCACGCGGGACCACCTCACGGGCGGCTCGTCGTGATCGTGCAGCAGGCAGGTGCGAAACACCTGCTCGTCGCCCGGCGTCCGTCCACCGTTCCCCAGACTGGTTGCGAGCTGCCGCACGTACGTCAGGTCGATGTGCTTCTGGTACACGACCAGCCGATCCAGCTCGACGAAGGCGACGTCAGTGGGGACGGTGTTGAACCCGTCGCGCACCAATGGGTCCCGGAACAGCTCGATCAGGAGAGGCTCGTATTTCGATCCCAGCGGGCGCATGGGCGGGTCATCGGCCAACCCCGCCTCCTCCGTCTCGAGACGGCGGACGCGCTCATGGGCGCTCTGCCACGCAGCGACGAGGGCCGGTTCGTCGGGCGGCGTCACGGCGTGACTGCGGGCGAAACGGACCAGGTCTCGCATCCGTGGGCGGCCCGTCAAATAGAGGTATTCGTCCGGCCGGGGGGCGGGGGCGGGGGCGGGGGCGGGCCGTGCGTCGGACGGCGCAGGATCCGGACGCGCGACCGGTGCGACGGCGACGGCTCTGGATTTCACCACCATGACCAGAACTCCACTTTGAACGTGCGCGCCAGGCGTCGCGTGATCAGCCCGATGATACGTCGCTCGCCCGCGTAGATCTTGCCCTGGCCCGTCATCCCCGGCTTCAGGAGCAGGTCGCGATTGTCGATCCGTGTCGTCACCACAAACGTCCGGGGGGATCCAGCGCTGCTGCTCACTGACGTGCTGGTGCTGCTGCTGCTCCCGCTGGACGTTCCGCTCACCGTCGTCTGCAAGCCGGACTGGGGTGTCCCTTCGATCGCCACGGCCGTCACGGTGCCCCGGAACGCGATGTCGGGGTAGGCGCGTACCCGGAGCGCGACCGGCTGGCCCGCCCGGACGTCGGCGATTTCCTTCTCCGAAACGATCAGCTGAGCGCGCACCGTGCTGAAGTCATACACCTTGGCGATCAGGGCGCCCTGCGTGACCAGTTGGCCGCGCATCTCCCGCAGCTGGCGCGACGGCGTTGCGACGATCCCGTCGGCCGGGCTGACCACGGTCAGCAAGCGGACTTCTCCTGCGAGGAAGCGCTGTTGATGTTCGAGCGCCGCCAGCTTTGCGCGCGCCGACTCGAGGTCCTCCGGGCGGACGCGCGCGTAGAGCATGGCAAGCCGCCCGCGAGCGTCGTCGCGGTCGTGCCGGGCTGCCGCAAGCTGGTCTTGCGCGGCTTGCAGCTCCTGGCGGGTCGCTGCCCCGGTTTCGAACAGGCGCGCGAAGCGCGCAGCGTTCTCCTCGGCGGAGCGGAACCGGTCGTCGACCCTGGCCACCGCGACCTCGTTCAGCGTGACCTCTTCGGGCGCAGGACCCTTTTCAGCTTTCTTGAGCTGGGCGCGCGTATCCTCGATCGACGCTTCGGTCTGGTGCAGCTGGGCCAGGGTCGCGGCGTTCGACAGCCGCGCGATCACATCGCCCGCCCGGACTGGGTCGCCCTCGTCCACCAGGATGTCATCGACGATCCCATCGACCGGCGCCCGCACATCGGCGTTCTGCTCGGGGAGCACGGACACCGGGCCGCCGATGCGCAGCTGCACGGGAACGAAGGCCGCCACCAGGGCGGCCGTCACCGCGAGAACCGTCCACTTCACCCTCGGCGACCAGCCGGGCCGGCGCGCGGCGGGGGGGGGGGGAGAGGACGGGCCGGTCGCGGCCTGTGCCGCGGCGGGATTCGTTCCGTTCTCCGGCGGCGACGGCGTGTCGACGTCGTCAGCGCCGTCGTCGCCGTCGTCCTCGGGATCGTTGGGGCGGGCCGCTCCGCCGAACAGCTTGCGCAGCTTGCGCCGCGACTTGGTGCCGGTGAGACCCGCGAAGACGAGGAGGGCCCACGACTGGTGGGTCTCGATCAGGTAACCGCCTGCCGTGACCACCACGTAGCCCAGGATGGAGAGCGAGGTGACCGAGCCTGCTAATCCATAGGCGAGATAGACCCAGCGTTCGCGCGGTGAAGGATCCGTGACGATGCGCTGACTCGCGCCCACGAGACGCTTGACCAGGCCCCCGACATACCGAAACGATCGCTTTCTCAGGTTGGGCAGCTCCAGGTAGTCGCTCAGCAGGTAATAGCCGTCGAGCTTGATGAAGGGGTTCAGGTTGAAGAGCGTCTTGATGCCCGACAGGGTCATGACCAGCAGCGCGGCGTAGTTGATGCGCGTGTCGACGTCCGTCACGCGCCAGGCCAGGGTGGCGAGCGCCCAGAGAAACAGCTCGAAGTAGGGCCCGGCAAAGCCGACCCACAGGCGTTTCGCCTTCTCCGGGAAAAGCCATGCATCGCTCACGTTCGTGTAGAACGAGGGCGTGAAGTAGATCAGCAGGAAGCCGAGGTCGTGCACCTCGCCCCCGAACCGCTTGCACGTGAGCCCGTGGGCGAACTCGTGCGCCGCCGCCAATCCGAGGCTGACCAGGAGGAACAGCGGAATCGACGACAGGCGGTATAGCCGCGACAGGTCCGCGCGGATATCGCTCCAGCCGAAGAGCGTGAGCCCTGTTGCGAAGACGATGAGCGCCGCCGACAGAACCAGGAACTGTGGCGTGAAGCAGAAGCGTACCCGGTGCACCAGACGGTTGAAGAGTCGATCCGGGTCGAGCAGCCGGAACCGGAGGTACAGCAGGCTGCCTCGCATCCGCCGGTGCGAGTTCGCTGAGTCCGCCGCGTCGTCTTGGCCTTCCAGGAGACCGCTCTTTGTGAGCTTTTTGACGAACACGGCGAGGGCGTCGGCCGGGAGCGAAGCGTCGAAGCGCGCCTCCGCTCGTTGCCGCACCACCTCGAGCGGTGTTTCGCCGTCGAGCTGATCGGCGATGAACTGCTCGAGCTCGCCGAACCGAAAGAACTTGCCGGAGCGTGAATCTTTGACGACGTACCGCGTCGTGCCGGCTGCCTGCTGCTGGCTGACCGTCAGGTCGCTTCGGAGTTTCGGCGGAGCAGAACGCACGGCGTCGGTGGAAGGCCGCGGGAACTGCTGTCCCGCGGTCTTCCGTTACTCCGAGACGCTACGAGCTACAGCTCTCGGCACTCTTGCTCTTGGAGGTCTTCGTGCCTGACGCGCTACTGCCGTCGCAGCTGCGCTCGGAGCTGCCGCTGCCACCGTCACCGCTGCTCTGGCACCCGATGGTGATGCCCAAGGCGGGCAAGGAGACGCCCAAACACGGTGCAACGCGCTCCTCGAGACGCTCCAGCTGGGGATTCAGGTGTCTCATTTGCTTCTCCTCCTCTAACGAGTCGAATAAGCGTCATGAGTGTCTCGACGCGACCGTTTCGATGCGCAACCTGCGTGCCCGAACGCGTGATGCGGCTCGGTTGCTACGCTGCTCGGCGGCAACAACCGAGACATTGTCGGACTAACCCTGGCAGACGGCCGTACGAGCGTCGACCCCGGACGTCGAGGTGTAGAGCCATGTTCGGCGATGGGTTTAAACCTGCGGGCGCGGGATGCACGTCGCATTTTTCCCCGTCCGTCATCCGGCTGCGACGCAGCGAAGTGTACGGCAACGGCGTGCGGTCCGGGGAGTTTTCCCTAGAC
>QHUQ01000191.1 GCA_003221985.1 Gemmatimonadota bacterium
CGGCTTCACGGACCTGGTGTATGCGGCGATCTGGTCCAGCGTCTCCCGCTGCAGCCCGTAAAACATCCACCGCCCCTCTTTGCGATCGCCGATCAGCCCAGCCTCCTTGAGCACCTTCAGATGAAACGAGAGCCGGGATTGGGCGATGCCGAGCACCTGTTCGAGCTCGCACACGCAGCGTTCCTTGTGGGAAAGCATTTCGACGATTTGCACGCGCGCTTCATCGGACAGGGCGTGAAACCACAGGGCGATCGTCGCGGTGTCGGGTCGGCTAGCGGTCGTCATGCGACATAACATATCAAGTTTTCTTGATACGTCAATCCCGGCACCCATCCAGGGGGCACGTGCCCCGATGCGCCCCAGGCAACACTATGTGCATGAACGTGATCATCAAATCGAGCGTCTCCTTGCGCAGCGTGCTGTACCTCCACTGGCCATTGCGCCGCTCGTCAATAAGTCTCGACTCCCTCAGCACTTTCAGGTGAAAAGACACGCGTGAGCGCGGGACGTTGAGGAGCCTCTGGAGCTCTCCGGCGGCGCGATCCCGTTGCGATAACAACTCCAGAATGTCGAGACGCGTCGTGTCCGAAAGCGCGTGGAACCATTGCGCGACGCGCGCCAACTGGAGATCCAGGGCATGCGGAAGGTGCGGTAAACCCGGACGCTGCCGAGGCCAGTTTTGCGCAATGCGGAGGAGGATGCTGCGGCGCATGGGCACAGCCTAGTACCACCATTTCAAGAATTGTTGAAATAGCTGGCAGGGCCTATCCTTGCCCGCGCGCCGATCGCAACAGTCGGACGAACCCCTCGGGCGGAAGCCGTTCGGGACGCACAACGGGATCGAAACCGAGTGCTCTCAGTTTCGCATCATTTAGCCCCGGCACGGCGTTTTTTAGCTGCTTCCGACGCTTACTGAAACAGGCGGTCACGAAGGATCGAAACGGCGCGACCTCTTCCGGTCTGACCAGCGGTTCCGTCAACGGTATAAGGCGGATCAACGCACTTCTCACCTTCGGCGCCGGCCGAAATGCGCCAGGTCCCACCGTAAACAGCTTCTCCACGCTAGCCACCGCTTGCACGCCCACGGACAACGCTCCGTAGGTCTTGCTTCCCGGCTGGGCCGCAATCCGATCAGCGACCTCCGCCTGCACCAGAAACACCACCCGTTCCGGGAGCGGAGGCCTGAGAGCCTTGTCGATCAAGGGAGACGTGATGTAGTAGGGGATGTTTCCGACAACCTTGGATACGCGCGGCCAATCGAGTTGCAGCGCGTCCCCTTCAATTACACGCAGACCGTCCAGCGCAAGCGCCGCTGCGAGCAGCCGATCCTTTTCAATGGCAATCACCTTCAGCCCGCGGTCGAGCAATACGCGCGTCAGTGTTCCCCGCCCTGGTCCGATCTCAAGTACGGTCTCACCAGGCCGAGGATCGAGCGCGTCCACGATCCTGCCAAGGACCCCGGGATCGTTGAGAAAATGCTGGCCCAGCCGTCTCAAACTTTGAGCAGAACGAGCGTGCGGTCGTCGTTGGCAGGCGCGCCGCCGGTATACGCGGCGATGTCGGTAAAAACGGCTTCCAGAATATGACGTGCCGGCCGTGTACGCAGATTGACCACGTGGCTCAAGACCCGCGGCTCGCCGAACCGTTCGCCGTTCGGGCCCCGCGCGTCGGCGAGGCCATCGGTGAAGAGACAGAGAGTCGCTTTGCCGCGCTCGAACGGCAGCATGCGTTCCTGGCCGCCGTTCCCGAGACCGAGCGGCGGCCGGGTCGCGTCGAGGCGCGTGACGGCGCCGGTCTCGGTCGACACGAGGAAGGCGTGCGGGTGGCCGGCGTTGGCATAGGTCAGCGTGCCGTTCGCGGGATCCGCGACCGCATAGCACAGCGTGAGAAACATCTCCGTCTCCGTCAGCTCCTCTTGCAGCGACATCTCGAGCCGCCGCAACGCCTCATGCGGCGACTCCGCGGTCTCGGCGTGAATGCCGGAGGCGGCCATCGCCAGCGCCATGATGAGCGCGGCGCCGAACCCGTGGCTCGAGACGTCGCCGATCATCACGCCGATCCGCTCCCCATGCAAACTGAGCAGATTATAAAAATCTCCCCCAACCGATTCGGCCGGACGACACCGCGCCGCGACGTCGCCCTTCGACGCGACGACCGCGGGCGACGGCAGCAGCTTGAGCTGCAGGTCGTGCGCCAGCTCGAGCTCGCGGCGCACGCGCTGCTGGCCGAGATCGCGCTCGACCAGGCGCGCGTTCTCGATCGCCGCGCCGATCTGATTGGCAATGGCGGCGACCAGTTTCCGATCGCCCGCGGTGAAGGCATCCCCACCGGTCCGGTCGGTCAGATTGATGACGCCGATCGGCGTCGGCACGCGCCCCGGCGAAGCGTACACGACCGGCACCGACAGGAATGCCTGCCCGCGATATTGCCGCTCGACGGGATTGGGCGGTTTCTGCGCGCGCTGATCGGTCGGGTCGTAGCTGATGATGCGCATCTCCCGAAACACGCGCGCCGCGACCGACTTCGGGTCGTCGACCTCGATCGGCTCGACCTCGCCGAGCTCCACGCCGCGCGCGGCGACGAGCCGGAGCACGTTGGCGCGCGGGTCGTGGACCAGCAGCGTGGCACGCCGGGCCCGTACCACGGCCGACACCTCGCGCAGGATGCGATTCGCCGCTTCGTCGAGCCGGATGGTGTGGCCAAGGATCTCGCTGATCGTGTAGATCAGGTCGATTTCCTCGTAGCGCCCCGACAGCTCGGCGGCCACCTGCGTCGTCTCCTGCTCGGCGTCGAGCACGGCGCCGACGATTTCCGCGAGCTCGGAGGCGCCGTGGTTCCCCTCCCCCTGCCCGCGAATCTCCAGCCAGGCGCCCTCGACATTGGGAATCGGTTGAAACTTGGCGCCGCCGTTCGGAGTCGGAGTCCCACCCGGCGTCTGGGCGCGCCACAGCCGCAGCGTGGTGCCCGACAGGGCCGACAGCACCGGCAGCAGGCGCTCGAGCCGCGTCACCCCGCTCGGAGAGTCAGGCAAATGCCGTTGCCTTTCTCGTTGAACGCCACTTCGTCGACCAGGTGGCGGATGACGAACAGCCCGCGCCCGTACTCGCGCTCGAGATTGTCGGGATGGGTCGGGTCGGGCAGCTGCGTCGTGTCGTAGCCGCCGCCGTCGTCGATCACGTAGATGCGCACGAAGTCGCGGCCGAACTCGACGCTGACGCGCACGGAGCGCGTGGGGTTCTCGCCGGTGCCATAGCGAATGGCGTTGCCCAGGGCTTCGGCCAGGGCGGTGCGGAGGTTGAAGCTGATGCGGCGGGGGGAGAGCGTGCCGGGAGGTAGATGCGTCGCGACCAGCTCGACCGCGTCGCCGACCATCCCCAGATCGCTGGGGACGTCGAGCTTCATCGCCCCGCGCGTGACGTGCAGTTTGAGGGTCACGTCAGAACGCGGCCAACGCCTCCTCGGCGCTCCGGCTGATGGCGAACAGCGTGTCGAGCTTGGTGAGCTCGAAGAGGGTCTGGAGATCGGCATTGAGGCCGGCGAGCCGCAGCTCCCCACCCTGTTCGCGGATTTTCTTGGAGAGCGAGACCAGCACGCCGAGCCCCGATGAGTCTATGTATCCGGTCTTACTAAAATCAATCACGAATTTGCGGGAGCCTTCCTCGAGCGCGTCGAGGACCTTCTGCTTCAGCTCCTGGCGGTTGCCGACGATGAGCTGGCCCTCCACACCGACGACGACGACGCCGCTCTTGTCCTTCTTCAGGGTGAACCGCATGCCGGATTACCCCTTCCGCGTTTGGAGAATCGCAATCGCCGCCGTGTCCACAATATCATCGGCGGTCGCGCCGCGCGACAGGTCCGCGATCGGCTTGGCCAGTCCCTGGAGGATCGGGCCGAGCGCGGTCCACCCGCCGAGCCGCTGCACCAGTTTGTAGCCGATGTTGCCGGCGTCGAGATCGGGAAAGATCAGGACGTTCGCCCGGCCGCCCACCATCGAGCCTTTGGCCTTGCGCGCGGCGACCTCCGCCACGAGCGCCGCGTCGGCCTGCAGCTCGCCGTCGAATGGGAAATCTGCCGGCGGGTGGCGGCCGCGCAGCTGCGTAATGGCCGCCTGCACCCGCTCCACGCGCGGCCCCTCCGCGCTGCCGCGCGTGCTATAAGAGAGAAAGGCGACCACGGGCTCGTCACCGACGATGCGGCGGCGATCGCGCGCCGACGCGATGGCGATGTCGGCCAGCTGCACCGACGTCGGCTCCGGCACGACGGCGCAGTCGGCAAACGTCAGCACGCGATCGTCCTTCACCATGTAGAACGCACCCGACACCGTCGCGATGCTCGGCGCCATGCCCACCGCCCACAGCGCGGCGTGGATCGTGTCGGCGCTGGGATAATCGGCGCCGCCCACCATGACGTCCGCTGCGCCGATGCCGACGAGGCACGCGCCGCGGGTGAGCGGATGCTCCAGCGCTTCCGCGGCCGAGGCGTCGGTCGGAAAGCGATCGGGCCGGCGGGCCCGGAGGTGACGCGCGAGAAACGGCATGCGGGAATCGGGAGCGCGCCGCAGCACCTCGACGATACCCAGACCTTCGCGCTCGACGCGCTTCGCCGCTTCCTGGACGCGCGGATCATCCCCTTCGGGGAAGATGACCCGAGCCCGCGTTTCCTTCGCCCGCTGGTAGACGCGGTCGAGGAAGCTCATTTCCCGAATTTGCGCTTCAGGGCTTGCTGCACCGTCGGATCGACGAGCTGCGACACGTCACCGCCGAAGCGGGCGACCTCACGCACCAGGCTCGAGCTGAGATACGTCAGATCAAATGCGGGCACAAGAAAGACGGTCTCGATCTTGGGGGCGAGGTTGCGGTTCATCAACGCCATCTGGAATTCGTACTCGAAGTCCGAGACGGCCCGCAAGCCACGAATGATCACCGAGGCCCCGACCTTCTTCGCGAACTCGGCGAGCAGGCCCTCGAACGACTGCACCTCGACGCGTTTGTCCGGCACCGCCTGCTTGATCAGCGCGACGCGTTCGTCAAGAGAA
>QHUQ01000192.1 GCA_003221985.1 Gemmatimonadota bacterium
GCCGTGGACGCTCAGCTCACGAAAGATCCGTCACTCGCGACCACGGCGGGTGGGCCGCGCGGCTGGTTGCCGATCCACTACATCTGTTACACGGCGGTGGGATCCGACGGTCTTGCCGACATCGCGCGCCGTCTCATCAGCCTCGGCGTCGATCCGAATACGCGCTTCCCGTGGCAACATCACAACGTGCGCCGCCCGGTGCTCTGGGGCGCCTCGCGCGTCGCGCAATCACTGCCGCTGGTCCAGGCGCTGCTCGACGCCGGCGCCGATCCGAATGACGGCGTCACCCTGCCGCTCGCCGCGAGCGCCGGCGATATCCCGGTGCTCGAAGCGCTGCTCGCCCACGGCGCGAACGTGGATCAGCGCTGGGCGACCGATGGATCGACCGCGCTCTATGCCATCCTGAACTGGAGCCGCACGCCGAACGGCGTGCTCTGGCTGCTCGCGCACGGGGGGGGCGCGGGGGGCGCGGGGGGCGCGGGGGGCGCCGATCCGAACGCCGTGTTCAGCGAGAACGGCGAAACACCCCTCCACGTAGCGGCGCGCGCGTGGGACGTCCCGATGATGGAGGCGCTGGTCTCGCATGGCGGGGACATCGCGCGCCGCCGCGCCGACGGGCGGACGCCGTACGCGCTCGCCGAGCTGAACGGCAACCACGCGGTGGCCGAGTGGCTCCTCGCGCACGGCGCCTCGCCCGAGCTCTCGGCTCTCGATCGGCTCGTCGCGGCGTGCAGCCGGGGCGATCGCGCAGCGGCAGAGGCGCTCCTCGTCGAGAATCCTGGATTGCGCGACGAGATCACCGACGACCACTACATCGCGTTTCATCAGGCCGCCGAGCGCGGCGACGTGCGCGCGCTCGAGGCGATGCTGGCCTCTGGCTTCGACCCGAACCGTCCCGACGCTGGGATCGGCAAGACAGTGCTGCATACCGCCGCGATGGAGGGGTGGCCCGACGCGGTGCGGGTGCTGCTCGCGCACGGCGCGTCGGTGCACGTGCGCGACCGCGAATTCAATGGCCAGCCATTGATCTGGGCGGCCGAAGGGTCGCGGCAGGGACGCGAGGGGAGAGACTTCGCCGAGGTGGGCAAGCTGCTGCTGGATGCCGGATCGCCGGTGGAGTGGAAGGCCGGGGACGAGCCGGCCGAAGGAATCAGCGAGATCGTCGAGGGGTGGCGGCGGGGGTGATCACACGCCTTCCTTCTTTCCTTTTCTCAAGAGGGAGCGCCGCCATCGCGGCCTCGACTACCGCGACCTAAAGGCACGGCGCCTTGACGCGCGCGAGCGCGGCGAGGATGGCGGTGTCGCCCTCACGCAACGCGCGCTCTTTGAGCGCCGGAAAGACCTGGCCCTTGCTCGGTCGCCCGGGACACGAGAAGGCATGGCGGTCGTGCCACGTGGCGAGCGTCAGCAGCACGTCGTGCGGCGTGTCGCGTGCCGCGATGAGCGCGAGCGATTGAGCCCACAACGCGTCGTCGGCTGCGCCACGCGCGCGGGCGTACCCGGTCGTCACGGTCGCGTACACCATCCCTCCATCGTCGCGTCGCCAAGTGGAGTCGGGCGCAACCGGGAGATGCGCCAGCGCCACGAGCAGCTCCGGGTCGCGCATGACCTGTGGAGTGGAGACGAGCAGCTCCGCGAGCGGCACATCGAGCGTGTCGTGCAGCGCCGTGATGAGGGCCGCGGGAACGAAGCGCGGCACGTTCGGATCTTGCAGCAGAGTCTTGGCCCAACGCTGGCGCAGGCCCAGGGTCATTATCCCTTTGAGGAAGGCCGGCGAGGTGATCGTCTTGTCGGAGGGACGCGCCCGAAACAATCCGACCGCGGTGTCGGTCGCCATCGCATCGTTCACGATCCAACCCACGCGGCCGCCCCACAGTAGCGCGATCCGGCGCGCGTACCGGAATTGCCCCATGTTGCGGTAGATCACCTCGTGCACCGACCACTCGCGCCCTCCGCCGATCTCCGTCATGCAACGGACCTTGGGAAGCCCGAGCCGGCGGACGAATGCCACCACCGCCTCGGGAGAGTCATGCCCTGCACACTCGAGCGTCGCGCTCGTCTTGCCACGCACGACGGCGCCCGACGCGTAGAGGATCTCGATCGATCCGGTGAGTGTGTTGCCGCCATAGTGCAGCACGGTGCGAAGCCGCGTCACCGGCTCGCGCCCCGAGCCGAGGATGCCCGGGGCCGGGGCAGCTTCCAGCACGAGGCTGTCGCCGGCGAGTGTCACGACTCGAGGCAGCACGGACCAGCGATCGGGAAACGTGAGCATCCATCCGTCGTCGGAGCGCTCGTTCGTCAGGATATACCGCAGTGTGGCCTCGTGGTGCGAGTCAAACGTCACCGTGCCGTCCCAGCTGCCCGCAAAGTCGTCGGCCGGGCTGCCGTAACTGGGCTGGATACGCGCGGCTTCGGCTGCCGTGAGCCCATTCTCGCTGAGCCAGGCACCGAGGTCGGCGTCGCCCTGGAGGTCACGGACGTAGGCGTTGTTCTGAGTTGTGGCGATGCGCCGCACGAGGTCACCGTGCCCCGACTGCTCGATGAGGTACGCCATCGCGCAGCGCGTGCCGTAGCGATCGATGAAGTAGGGGACGTGCAGGCCCGGGAAGTCGGTGTTCACGGGGAACACGCCGCGCACCCAGTATGCGTGCAGGACAGCGAGGTTTCTGCCACGCGCCGCGCGCTGGACCGGCGTGAGGGCGGAGACGTTCGTGGCGCGGAGCTCCGCCTCGACCATCGAAAGGTGCCGGCGGACCCGGGCGGTCTCGGCTGGCGCCGATCGAACGTCGGCGCTGGGTCGGTCGAGCAGCAAAATGACAACCAGCACGAGCGTGCGCATGGCTCCTCCCTGAGCTGGAAATCCGGACGTGTGTTGATGAGAGACGTTCATACCAGCCCACTTGCACATAACGTACCTTCGTGGCATGGCCTCACCGATCCCCGCCACCCACGAGCCCGGCCTGCGCCGCGTCATCGGCGTGCGCGGGCTCGCCGCCGCCGTTTTCAACATCACCGTCGGCGCGGCGATCTTCGTGCTCCCCGCGCACATGGCAGGCAGCCTCGGTGCCGCGGCTCCCCTGGCCTACCTCATGTGCGCCGTGGCGACGGCGCTCGTTGCCCTCTGTATCGCCGAGGCCGGCAGCCGCGTCCCACAGAGCGGCGGCCCGTACGCGTACGTCGAGAGGGCACTCGGCCCCTACGCGGGGTTCTTGTGCGGCGTGCTGCTCTGGCTCGGCATCACGCTCGCGATGGGCGCCGTCTCCACGGTATTCGCCGACGCGGTCGGCGGGTTGCTGCCGGGGCTCGGCGGCCCGCTACCGCGCGCCGTGCTCCTCATAGTGGTCATTGCCGGCCTTGCCGTTGTCAATATCCGCGGTGCCGCGCTGGGGTCGCACGTGAGCGGCATCGCGACGATCGCGAAAATCGTCCCGCTGATCGCGTTCGTGGCGCTCGGCCTGTCGCACGTCCGGGCGGAGAATCTCGCGCTGGGATCGTTCCCTCCGCTCTCGCGCCTGGGAGAATCCGGGCTGCTCCTGATGTTTGCGTTCTTCGGGATGGAATCGGCGCTGCAGGTGAGCGGTGAAGTGCGCGATGCGGCGCGCGCCGTGCCACGGGCGATCGCCCTCGCCGTGACTGGTGTGGGGGTGCTGTACATCGCCGTCCAGCTCGTCGCCCAGGGCATCCTCGGCAGCGCCCTCGCTGCCCCCGAGACGGCCAAGGCCCCGCTCGCCGCGGCGGCCGTGCAATTCGCCGGACCGATCGGATCCACGCTGATCCTCATCGCCATGATCGTATCGACCTTCGGCTTCATGACGGCCACGATGCTCTCCACGCCGCGGACGCTCTTCGCGCTCGCGGTGGACGGCTACTTGCCGCAGTCGCTTGCGAGAGTGCACCCCGCACACCACACGCCGTACGTCGCGATCACGATCCAGGGCGTGATCGTGTGCGCCATCGCCATCACCGGCACGTACGTCAAACTGGCGATCATGGCGGACGTCGCGATCCTGCTGGTTTACTTGGCGACCTGCGTGGCGGTGTGGCGGCTGCGGCGGCTCGATACGGGGGCGGCTGGTAACCCCTTTGTCATGCCGGCCGGGCGCGTTGTGCCGTGGGTAGCAGCAGGCTTGATCGTGGCATTGCTGGCGCGGGCCACGGCACCGGCGTGGCTGCTGACGGGCGGAGTCATGGCCGCGGCTTCGCTCGCATTTCTGGCCGGGCGACGGAGGCAGGTGTAGAAGCGTGACCGAATGGGGAGGTCGCATGCGTGCAACGAGGCGGATGACAGCCCTTTGGCTCTTGATGACGCTCGGAGCGGGAGCCGCTCGGGCCCAGGACGGCCCCGGGCCGCACGCTCTCTGGTTCTCAGCGGGTCTCGGCTACGGATCGGCTCACGCGAGCTGTGAGGGATGCGGCAACATTTCCGGGCAGAGCGGAGCGAGCGGTTTTCTCAGCGCGGGCGGCGTCTTGAAACACAAGCTTCGTCTCGGCGGTCAACTTGACGTCTGGACGCATCACTGGACCGAAACCAATTTCGGGGTCTCCTCCGGTGTCACGCGAGCGTACGGCAACGTCTCGGCGACGATCTCGTATTATCCGCTCCGCGCTCCGCTGTTTCTGAGGGGAGGCGTCGGAGTCGGCTTCGGTCGGTTCAAATCCACGATCGGCGGTTCATCGGGCGCTACGGGCTTCGGGATGATCTTCGGGGCCGGATATGACGTGCGCGTGGTGCCCCGCGTCTTCTTGACGCCGGTGATGACTCTGCTGACGGGATGGGACGGGGATCAACGCTCTTCCGGCGGCGGCGCAACGCTGGGGCAGAACCTCACACATGCGGT
>QHUQ01000193.1 GCA_003221985.1 Gemmatimonadota bacterium
CTGATCAGACCGAGCGCGACCATGGTCACGGCCGGGATCGCCGTCCAGATCACTTCCGCGCGCGTCGAGCCGTGCGTGTAATACGCTTTCCGGCCCGGTCGCCCGCGGTAGCGAATCACGAACGTGATCAAGCCGACCTCGACGATCACGAACGTGATCCCGGTGATGATGAGAATCGCCAAGAACAGCGTGTCGATCGGACCGGCGAACGTCGATCCCGCGTCGGGAAGCCACCAACGCATCGCGCTCTCCTCGCGCCTAGTGCGCGGCGAAGGTGAAGTTGGCCGTCTTGCTCTCGCTGCCGGCGATCGTCACGGTCGCCGTCTGTGTACCGAACTTCTCGTGCCAGGCCTCGATGGTGTACGTCCCCGGCGGCAGGCCCTTGATCGAGAAGCTGCCGTCCGGCCCCGTCACGGCGAAAAACGGGTCTGGGCGCACGCCGAGGTAGGCGTGCATCCAACCGTGCACGTTGCACTCGAGGTTGATCATCACCTCGGGCGCCGTGAACGTCACCGTCTTCGTCATGCCGGCGTTGGGCTGGCTGACATTGAACGGCCGGTTCTTCTTCGCCATCGCTTTGATGTTATGCAGCAGGGGATCGGAATTCTTGATCTCGATGTTTTGCCCCACCATCGCGCCAAACACGTGGGGGTGGTAACGGCAGCCGCTCTGATCCAGCACTACCGCCGTCGCGGGAGCCGCGAATGTCTGACCGGCGGGCACGCCGGCGCTCACGTACACAAAGACGTTGGCGAGCGCGTTGGCCGGGCCGGCCACGACGTTCTCTTCCGTCGGCGTCGTCGTGTATTTCGCCTTGCACGCCGCCTCTTCGCTCATGTCGATGGGCGGATTGCGGGGCGCCGTGCCGGTGAACCTGACCTTGCCGGTGATCGTGCCGCCCGCGGCCGACGCGTCGAGCGATGACGCGGGTACGGGCGCCGCGGGCGCCGCGGAGGGTTCGCGTGCCGGAGCGGCCCCCTTGCTGCACACGGTGAGCAGGAACATCCCGCCCACCACGCTGAGAATTCTGCCTGTCATTGCTGCCTCCGGAATGAAGTCTTCTGCTGCGCGCGCCACACGACCAGCATGCCCAACCCCAGGGTGAGCACCATGGCGAGCACCGGCGAGATGAACACCCGGGCCGGAACGGGTTCGTCGAGAGCGAGGAAGTACCAGGTACTGATGGCCATGCGCGTACCGTGCTCTCCGTTGGACCCGTCCCACGCGAAGAACGCCACCGGGATGGCACGGCCGGTCCGGAAGGGAAGCTGGCTGGCTGTATCGGCCGAGGCAAGTGCGCGGGTGAACACGACACGCCACTGGCCGTGGTCATACACGGCCTGGGCCCCCACCCCGCCGTTGCTCACTGGATCGAAGCGCTCGATCCCCCGCGCCAGCCCGGCGACCGCGGCGGCGCGCGCGCCGCTGCTCCAGCGCCACTGATAGACTGGGGCGCTGGAGCTGCCCATCAGGAAGTAGGGCCGCTCCATGCCCGTGGGAATGGAAACGGGAAACTGGACGGCCAACTGGTCCGGCCAGAGCGCGGGCTGCTCCCGTGTCGAGTCGTCGCTGTCGAGCGCGTCGAGCACGCGCCCCACGAATCCAAGCCAGGCGCTATCGGGACTCGCGGAGCGGTCGTCCCAGGACACGCGCAGCGCAATCGAGTCGGCGGTGTGCACCGCTTTCACCCACACGCCCGAGATCGCCGGCGCGAACCAGCGCGGCTTGCGAATGATTTGCCCGACCAGCGGGAACCAGTACGTGTCCACCGCGCTCCAGGCCGAATCGTCGGGTGCGTGGGGCAGCGCCCGCCTCAGCAGCGGTGCGTGGATCACGTCTCGCACGACGGGCGGCTCCTCAGGCGACAGGCTGCGCACGTACTGCGCGATGCGCCACAGCTGCTCATCGCTGAGGAATTTCTGCTCCAAGAGATCGCTGAACGCCGGCATCGGTGTGCCGTCGAGGCCGGTGCGCAGCCGGTGGTAGATGTCGTCCACCGAGCCGCCCCCGTTGAAGCGCCAGTTCTCGTGCAGATTCGCTGCGAAGATCGGGTGACCGGCGTCGTCCTTGAGCGTGGGTGCCGACGGCCCGTCTCCCCGGCCCTGATCACCGTGACATTTGCGGCAGCCGATCGAATCGTAGAATTGCCGCCCCACCTTGAGCGCCTCGGCGCCGCCGCCGCCGCCGCCCGGCGCGCCGCCGAAGGCGAGCGGCGTGCGATGCAGCGTCGTATCGGCGAAGAACGACGAGAACGTCTTGATGTAGGCGAGCGCGTCGCGGCGCTCGCGGTCGGACAGGCGCGTCTGCCACCCCGGCATCGCCGTGCCGGGCAGCCCGTCATCGATGGCGCGCAGCAGGTCGGCATCGGTGGGCAGCTCGCCGCTGGCGGTCGAACGGATCTGGTAAAGCCCGGCAGTGAAATCCCGCGGCGGCGGGATCATGCGGCGAGCACCCGCGCCGTCACCCGCGCCGTTGTCGCCGTGGCAGCCGGCGCACCACTTTACGTAAACGAGCTTGCCTGCGGTGCTATCCTGGGCGATTAAGCGGTTGAGCGGTTGGGCGTTTAGAACAATCGCCCAACCAACCGCCAAACCGCCAAACCGCCAAACCGCCCTAGTCATGTTTGCTCCCTGCTCCCTGCTCCGTGCTCACTTCCCAAGTCCTGGGTTTCCATCCCGTCTGTTCATAGAGGAACAGCACCACCGACCAGATCTCGTCTTCGGTCAGGAACTCTTCCCACGCCGGCATGGCCGAATTCCACGGCGTCCCCTCGCGCGGCAGTCCCGGCCCGCCCTTGGCGATCCGCCAGAAGACAAAGCTCTCCGTGAGCTGCGCGATCGTCCCGTTGTCCTGGAAGTTCGCCGGCAGCGGATTGAGCCCCGCCGCGAAGTGCCCCTGCCCATCGAGATGGTCGCCGTGGCAGGGCACGCAGTTCTGATAGTAGATCCGGTGCCCCTCGGCGATGTGCGCCGCCAAGTCGCCCCCCCCCGGGCGCCGGAGCGGATTCTCGAGCCCGACGAGCGTGATCGCCTTGCCGCGGAACGTGATCTGGGACGGTGGCGCGGGATGGATCGAGCGCAGGTTCGGCGGCGCGGTGACGCTCGCTTTGACCTGGCTGTAGGTGAGGCACCCCACGATCAGGGTGACCGCGGCGAGCAGCCCGGTGCGCACCACTTTGAGCCGCGGCTGGATGAGCACCTCGTGCAACGGCGTTTTGAACGTGGTCCAGCGCGCTTCGTCGTCGCTCACCCAGATCAGCACGCCGACCAGCACCGTCGCCATGTACTGCAGCACGACGCTCTTGGGGACGATGGCACTGCCTGGCAGGATCGGAATGACGAAGACGATCGCGAGATACGCCAGCACCAGCAGCAGGGCGGCCTGCCAGAACGGATGCTTGAGGTACTGTCTCATTTGTGCGCCGCCAGGAACTGCTCCAGCGCTTCGAGCTGCGCCCCGGTGAGCTGGTTGCCGAACGTCTTCGGCATAATGCCTTTGAACTTCTCGAATCCCTTGGCGACCTTCGCGTCGGGCGTGAGGATCGACTCGCGAATCAGGTTCGCCGGGAGCCGCGAGCCGACGCGCGTCAGATCGGGGCCGATCGCGCCGCCCTCGCCGCTGATCTTGTGACAGGCGGGGCAGCCGGCGCTGCGGATGATGGTCATGGGATCGGTGCTGCCCCCGGCAATCCCTGGCGCCGTTGCCGCCCCTGCCGCCCCGGGCGAATTGGCGGCAGGGGCGGCAGAGGCGGCAGGGATGTCGCTCGCGCTCACATCCACCGTCCCGCCGTTCGACTCGAGGAACGCCACCAGCGCCCAGATCTGCTGGGGAGAGAGGCTCCGCCCCATCTCCGGCATGATCGGCTCGTATCCCGCCACGACGTATGCCCGTGGGCTGGTGAGCGACTCGTAGAGATACGCCTTGCAGTCCTTGCCGGGCTCGCGTTTGCCGCAGCGCGCGCCGACGGGTCCCTGCCCCTTTTCGTCGGTCAGGAGGTTCGGCGCGCGGGTGCCGAGGCCGTGACAGGCGGTGCAGCCGCCGGCGCCGTGGTACAGCTCGTCGCCAGCGGTGACGAGCTGTTCGGGCGTCACGTTGGCGGCGAGCGTCAATGCGCGCGGCACTTCCGATTGCACCTGCGGGATCTTGTTCGCGATCAGCGTATAGAGCGCGAGCGTGCCGAGCACGATGCCGAAGATGCGGAGGTTAATGGCCCACATGGGGCGCCTCCACCGTCGACGGGACGAACGTCGATTTCTCGGCGAGGCCGCCGAGCCAGAAGATGAAGCCCACGAGCGACAGGAAGATCAGCACGCAGGTGCTGATCATGATGGCGGCGTAGCCGAGCGCGGGAGTTGCGGCGTAGGGCGTCATGTCCTGCATGACTCCATACACGTGCCAGTGCTGGCGGATGCCGCTGCGCGCAAACCCCATCAGGCCCATCAGCCAGGTGAATGTGACGGCGAGGATGAAGAGCGCGTACTGCGAGCGTGGCGGCATCTTGCCCCACTGAATCGCGCCCAGCGACTGCGCGCCCCGCGCCATGAGCACGTCGATGAGCGTGACGAAGATGATGCAGGCGAGCACCGCACCCACCTGATAGACCGAGTAGCCGATCCGGACGATCGCCTCCACGAAATAGCCGCGAATCCCGAAGAACAGCACGATGGCGGCGGCGACCACGAACATTCCGGCCTGGATGCGCGTGCCGGTCTTCGCCCACGGCACCACCTGCCGGATATTGGCCCGGC
>QHUQ01000194.1 GCA_003221985.1 Gemmatimonadota bacterium
TGGCAGTGTCCAGTGCGGCCGTGGCCGCGCTACTCTATTGCGGTTCAGGCGCCGGCAGCGGGAAGCCGGCGTTCCGAGTCATCGCGTTCTTTACCGGCAAAGAGGATCCGGCGCACATCAGTTTTTTGCACGAAGCCGAGCGTTGGTTTCCACAGATGGCCGCGAAATACAACTTCACATTTGATACCACATCCAATTGGCACAATCTGAATGCGGACTTTCTAGGTCCGTATCAGGTGGTGGTGTTTCTCGATACCCGTCCTGAAGATCCCGCGGAGCGAGCCGCGTTTCAGGAGTACATGGAGCATGGCGGAGGATGGATGGGCTTTCACTTCGCCGGTTTTGCTCTGACTCCGTCGGCGTATCCGGCAAACTGGGATTGGTACCACAACACATTTCTCGGCTCAGGCTCGTACGTGAGCAACACGTGGCGGCCGACGTCGGCCGTTCTGCGGGTCGAGGACCGCAAGCATCCGGCGACTCACCACCTGCCCGAGACGTTCAGGTCCTCGCCAAACGAGTGGTACCGCTGGGAAAATGACTTGCGACAAAATCCGGACATCGACATTCTGCTTTCAATCGACTCAACCAGCTTTCCGCTGGGCACCGGCCCAAAACCGCACGAGATCTGGCACGGCGGCTACTATCCCGTGGTTTGGACGAACAAGAAGTACAAGATGATCTATTTCAACATGGGTCATAATGACATCGACTACGAGCACAAGTACGACACGACGAACAAGACGCTGTCATATACGCTGAATAATCCGGTTCAGGATCAGCTGATCATCGACGGCTTGTTATGGTTGGGCACTCGTTAGTCGCGCACAGCAACCCAAATCTCGGTCCGCTCGGGTTCGGTATACGCTTCGAAATCCGCGGTGTACGCACGCGGTGGCGCATCGGGACGCTCGAAGAAGGTCCAGACGCGACGCCACCCAGCGATCACGGCGTCCGGCAACGGACCCGGACAACCGAACACGACGTACTGACCTTGAGGCACGTCGACAATTTGCAGCGGAGGCGCAAGCGGGGACGATCCAGCGAGCTCCCGACCAATCAGGATCTGGTAGCTGCCCGACGCATCGCTTTCGTACGCCGAGTAGACCGCGAGGAGCGGGCCGACAGCGCCGCCCTGCGCTAAACGCTCGGCCCAATGCTGACTCATGAACCGCCCCCAAAGCTCGGGAATCCGCGCCTTGGACGGTTGTGCCTCGTCCGCGTTGGTGGTGCGAGTGGCGAGACCCGCGACGCGGCGACGGGCGGCGCGTCGCGGGCCGGTGTCCTCTAGTGCCACAGAGTGACGATGATCGATATCACCAGCATCTTCACGAGCCAGTCGCCCGCATGAATCGCCGCCACCTTCCACGGCGTGTTTTCCCAGAGGACCGATCCCGTCAAGATGATCACCGGAAAGCCGATCCACACCATAAGGCCGAAATGGACGGCGCCGAGCCAGCTGCTGATACCAAGCAGCGCCACGAAGCGCGCGATCACGTAGGCGACGATGATGCACCGCGCGAACTCGACCACCAGCTTCCCCCCGGGCATCTTCGCGCCCGTCATCGCCGCGACGGGGTCCAGGCCCCGCAGCCGCATCCAGGGTTTGTAGAACAGCAGCGGGCTGTACCACAGCCAGCCGAGCACGAACACGACGACGGCCGCGACGAGGACAGGCAGGTAGCTCACGTGGACCATGGCTCATGCTCTCCGTTCAGGTTGTTTTTATGAAGGCCGGACCGGAGTCTCAGCCTTTTCCCCCACCACCGTCGTCCATTCGCGCACTCGCCATTTCGTCACGACGCCGTTGCGCACATTGCGACCCGCGATACGGCATGCGCTTGGTCGCGTAATCCGGCACCACATCGTAGAAGAGCAGGTAATGCATCGTTAGTTATTCCTCAGGAGATCGACGGCTTTTCAACGCAATGACGAACGCCAAGACTGCCATGAGAATTGCGAGGCCAGCCGTGACGATAGCCCAGATCTCCCCCAGCCTCGCAAGAAAAATGACGAGCGAAAGGAATAACAGAAAGGTGGAAACGTAAACCAGGGGATGACGGCCTCTGACCGGCGTCGGTCGCAACTCAGGAAGTCGCTGCATGCCTCGAATCTACGCGATTGCGCCCCCAGCGGGCCGCCGCCATGTTCGGCACATGATACTCGCCCCCTTACTCGCCTTCGCCGTTGCCGTCCAGGACACCAGCACCTTCGAGCGGCATGAGGCGATGGTGCCGATGCGCGACGGCGTCAAGCTCCACACCTCCTGGTACGTGCCGCGCAACGCCACCGGGCCGCTGCCGATAATCTTCGGCCGCACGCCGTACGGCATCGAAGGCGCGGCGAACAACTTCCGTTCCTATTATCAGGCGCTCGTGCGCGAGGGCTACATCTTTGCGTTCCAGGACATCCGCGGGCGGTTCGGATCCGAGGGGACGTTCGTGATGCAGCGCAAGCCGGACCACCGCACCACCAAGGGCGGGGGGCCCGACGAGAGCACCGACGCCTACGACACGATCGACTGGATGATCCACAACATTCCCAACAACAACGGGCGGGTAGGAATGCTGGGCATTTCGTACGACGGATGGACCACCGCCGAGGCGCTCATCGATCCGCATCCCGCGCTGCGCGCCGCGTCGCCCCAGGCTTCGCCCGACGACATGTTCCTCAACGACGACTTTCACCACCAGGGCGCGTTCCGCTTCAGCTACGGCTTCGAGTACGCCGTCCTTACCGAGGCGTCCGACACCAACAGCAACTTCGACTTCGGCCGCTACGACACCTACGACTGGTATCTCGAGCTAGGGCCCCTGAGCAACGCCAACGATCGCTACCTGCACGGCAAGCTGCCGAGCTGGAACAACTTCATCGCGCACCCGAACCACGACACGTTCTGGACCGACCAGGCGGCGACGACGTATCTGACCAGGACCACGGTGCCGACGCTCAACGTCGCCGGCTGGTGGGACCAGGAGGACTTCGTCGGCCCGATCCGCATCTACGAGTCGATGGAACAACACGACTCGGCGTCAATCAACTTCCTGGTGGTGGGACCGTGGAACCACGGCGGGTGGGCCGGCGGCCCCGGACGCCGCCTTGGCAACGTGGACTTCGGCAGCAATACCGGGGAGTACTTCCGCGACAGCGTGCAGGCGCCGTTCTTCGCGCACTACCTCAAGGACAAGGGCCCGCTCAACCTACCGGAGGCGCTCACCTTTGAAGCGGGCGCGAACACCTGGGTGCGCAACGACGCCTGGCCCGCCCGCGCGCAGGTGACGCGCAAGAAGCTGTACGTGCGCGAGAACCGCGAGCTGAGCTGGGACGCTCCGACGGCGGTCGCGGGGGGGCGCGCGTTGTCATACGACAGCTATATCTCCGATCCCGCGAACCCGGTGCCGTATCGCCGGCGGCCGATCGAGCCCACCTACTACCCGAAGGGGAGCGGCTGGTACACCTGGCTGCTGCAGGACCAGCGCTTCGTCGATCATCGCCCCGACGTGCTGAGCTGGGAGACCGCACCGCTCGAGCACGATGTGGTGATCCGCGGCGACATCGCGGCCCACCTGTTCGCCAGCACGACGGGGAGTGATGCCGACTGGATCGTGAAGCTGATTGACGTCTTTCCCGAAGACTATTCCAGCCCCAACATGACCGGCGGCTACCAGCTCATGGTGGCCAACGACGTGCTGCGGGGCCGGTTTCGCACCGGGTTCGAGCGGCCGCAACCGATTGCGCCGAATCGCGTGCTCGAGTACGTCGTGGATCTCCACAGCCAGGATTACCGCTTCCTGAAGGGCCACCGCATCATGTTGCAGGTACAGAGCACGTGGTTCCCGATCATCGATCGCAACCCGCAGACCTTCGTGCCCAATATTTTCACGGCAAAGGCGAGCGACTTCAGGGCCGCGACACACCGCATCTATCGTTCGGCGGCGCGCGCGTCTTACGTCGAGCTACCGGTGTTTCAGGACGCGCCGTAAGCTCACGGTTCCGGCTGGGCGGACGCCGAGGCAGCTTTCAGCGACCGCGCGATCACCCCGATGCCGCCGGCCAGGAGCGCAAGCATGACCAGGGTGTCGAACAAGGACGTCGCCGCAAAGTAGATGTGCAGGTTCGCGATGATGCCGGCGAAGATGATGAGCGCGCCCATCACCGTGAGGACCCAACCGCCGACGCTGCGGCCGTCGAAAAACAGCCAGCCGATGCCGATGAGCAGCGGTAACAGCGACATGCCGAACGCGCTGTAGCCCCAGAGCAGCCAGCCGCCGCTGCCGACGGTGACGCGGGTGAGCAGCAGATAGGCGCCGACCACGACCATGCCCAGGCCCACAGCGAAGGCTCCCACACCGCCGGGCGTGCCACCAGCTCCTTGCATTTTCTCTCCCTCGCTATCGGGACGACGAGCTCAGGCGACGTTCAGCGAAATCGACGCGCTCCTCCAGCTCTCCAACTCGGGTCTGCATCTCATCCAGCGCCTGCCGCAGCTCACCGATTTCCTCGGACGACGCCTGTACCGAGCGCGAAGGCGCGCGGACCATGAACGATACGGCTCGCCCGATCGAGACGGCAATGATGATGACCCCTACGCCGAGCGCCCACTCGGGGATGAACCCCATGGTCTGACTCCTTTTGCTTCAACTTATCGATTTTATCGTCGCCTGCTCTGGCGCCGCCCGCCGCAGCAACGCAGGGTCGAGCTTGAAGAACTCCGCCAGTAGGGCATACAGATCGGGTTGATCGCCGCGTAGTTCAAAGGGCGTCTCGAAGAAGGCTTCCGTTGCGACTGCAAAAAACTCTGCCCGGTTCGTCGCTCCATAGGGATCGAGCACCGTCGACTCACCGGCCTCCACGCGGCGCACGTGCTCTGCGAACTGGGCCGACCAGCGGGTGACCCACGCGTGGTAGCTCGAGCGGGAATCGAGGACGGGGACGCCGTCCATTGTACCGTCCTCGGCATCCAGCATGTGGGCGAATTCGTGGAACACGACATTATGTCCGTCGTCACTGGCGTGTGCGCCGTCCTGGACCTCCTCCCAACCGAGGATGACGACGCCAGACTGCCACGCCTGGCCGGCAGCCGGCTCGTCGGGCGAAACCATGTGACCGGAGCTATACGAGTGCTGGGTTTTCGGCACGAACGCGGCCGGATAGACCAGGACGCGCCGAACGCGGGCGTACCGCGGGTACGGCATTTTCAGAAGCAACAGACAGGCCTGCGCCGCGATCGTCACGCGAATTGCTTCACGCAGCTCCAGTCCGCCGCACCCCTCAAACGGGACCTCTTTCACGAACAGCTGCATGATGTGATAAAGCCGATCTTGATCGGCTGCCGGAAGGCGCGCGGCGAGCGGGACCTGCCGGCCGACGAGCTGGAGCCAGATCGGGGAAATCGGCTCGCTCGGTAGCCGGACCCTTGTCAGCAGGTCGGCCAGCTTGCGAAGGATGGGACTCACTTCACTGCGGAGCTTTCCTCTGCATGACCGCAACCACCGAGTCCAATCGACCGAGGTAGGCTTCGATCAAATCACGACGGATGGTGATGAGCAACCGATCACCGGCGCGATTGTAGAACAGCACCGCGAGGCTGTCGGCATTGGAACGGAGCAGCGCATCGGGGATGAGCGCGCCGAATGTTTCCGGGGGCGAGCACGGCCTGCCGCCGACGCACGCCTGGACGTCGCGCGAGATGCCGGTCAACTTGAGGGGGCGTGTCGGCGTTATCGCTCGGTTGAAGACCAGCTTCCTCGGTGTGTAATACGTGCTCACGTAGAGTCGATGGCCGACGATGAGCGACCCATCGCGGCGCAGCCACGCACGCAATCCGTACGCGGCATCCGCATCATCCCACGCGACGATCGTCACGGTCGGTGAATGCGGGTAGTACCGCACCTCTACAGTGGCCGCGTCAGCGATGGCTGTCGAATCGACCGGGTTCGTCCGCGGCGGAACGTCAATCCGCGTTACGGTGGACGCGGTCACGGGGAGAATCGACGGCGCGCAGCCGGCCAAGACTGCGACTGCGCCAACCAATCCGAGGGCTCTCATGTGTCCTCCTTTGTGCCGCGATCTTTGATTCCCTTCGTAATTGCTGCCGCGGCGGCATCGGCGAAATCGAGGACGGCGCCGACGACCGCGCGAATCGCGTGGGCGAATGCGAGGACCGCCGGCAGATAGTTCTGCGAGACCACTGGGCGACGCTCGGGACTCGGGCTCGGAGTACGCGCTGGTGGAACGAGAGCGGCCTGCTCCTGGGTCTGTCTTGGCTTACGGGGACCTTTGGCTTTACCCATAGCTCACGCTCGGCCTAACGGGGTGCGCCTAAGCTGCGAAGACTGATTCATGATTTAATCTAAGCGCGCCGCCAGGTTCAAGCGCGTGTTAGGGGCATGGCGCGTCAAGCTGCTTGTACCCATCGGCCTACCGTGTGACCGACGTTCGCTAAGGCGGCATTGCGGCCCGCGATGCCCGCCTCCGTGTCCGCTAAATATGCGGCAACGAGTACCGGCCCTCGCGTGACTGGCCAAGCGACCGCCACATCGTTCGTTGCGCCGTGCGCGCCCATCCCCGTCTTATCTCCGACTCTCCACGTCGCCGGCAACCCGGCGCGCAGCTTTTCGGCGCCAGTGGTGTTACCGACAAGCCATGCGATCAGCTGATCACGAGCG
>QHUQ01000058.1 GCA_003221985.1 Gemmatimonadota bacterium
GCGCTCGGGCGAGGGTGGGCTCCACGATGAGCCGCCCTTCCCGCACCGCGCGGCGCTGCCGGTCGGCAATGGGCCCCAGCGGCACGTCCTCCGGCAAATCGTGGATCGTCCGGTAGCCTTGCTCATCGAGCTCCAGGGCCCGCCGCCTCATAGCGTACAGCGTGCTCACGTGGTGGGGCGGAAGCTCCGGCCAGCACCGCTCGACGAAGGGGCACTCGTACGGAACGGAGCAGTGATCCCCGACCGCGATGCTGGGTAGCCCACCCGCGAGCATCGTCGCCTGCGCCACGATCTCTCCGGAGATCTTGGCCAGGAGACCTTCGACCGACTCGGTGACGTCCTGCCGGACGAAGAGGTTGCTGAGATCGGGATACGCGCACTCCCGGTTGAGGTACATGACCTCCATCCGCGTCACGTCGAGACCGCTGCGGCGCAGGACGTGCGTCTGGATGGCGACGTCGAGGAAATGGTGGTCCTTGACCGACGTCGTGGACTTCACCTCGACCAGGGAGTAGCGCGAGCCCCGGCGTTCGAGAATGTCCACCGAGACGAACACGTTGTCTGCCCGAACCGCGGCTTCGTAGATGACCGGGCAGCCCGTTCGCAGCGCCTCTTCGGTAGCCGTCAGTCGCTCCGAGTACGCGTCGTATGGAAGGTCGATCAGGAGTCCGCCGGGAACATATGTCCGCGCCAGCTCACCGACCCGCGATCCCCGGTCCATCACGGCGGACACCCGCCCATCGAGCTCGAGCTCAGGCGCTGCCGGCTCGTGCACCATCCACCACAGAAGCTTGTGGCACTGGAGACCCGTCATCACTCGCGACTTCGAGAGACGAACGGATTGCGGCAAGGCGCCCGTCGTCACCTTGCCGCCCCTCGATCGCCCGCACTCGCAGCGTGCCGGCGGTAGACCGCGACGGCGCTCCGGAACGTCGACGCGATCTCTTGGCGCAACGCCGGCGGTCGCACCACCTCCGCGGCATCGCCCCAGCTGAGCACCCACCGCATGATCTCGAACATCCCGCCGGCGCGGAACGTGAGCTCGACCCGGCCGTCCGCCAGCTCCCGCAGCCGCTGCGTCGGATGCCACTGCCTCTCGCGCACGTAGGGCGCCTGGGCGGCGCTGAAGCGCACGACGATGGTCATTGGTTTCTCCCATGTCACCCCGAACGCTTCGGCCTCGTAGCGCTTCGGATCGAACGTCGGATCGACCGTGAACGACTCCTCGGCCAGCTCGAGCGATCGGATCCGATCCACGGCGAGCGTCACGAAGTTCGGGTACGCGGGCACCTTGCCGACGCAGTAGAGGCCGCCATGCACCGCGAGCAGCCGATACGGATCGTACGGGAACCGACGCGGACGAGCTCGTCCTGGTGACGCGTACTCTAGCTTGCAGCGGCGGCGGTTGACGATCGCCTCCAGCAGGCGAAGGAGCGACGGACCAAGCGTCTCGAAGTTCTTGACGCCGCGGTCCCAACCTACGACCGCTCCGTCGAACGCCACCGCGAGCCGGCCGTCCCGCGCCGACGCGAAGGTCTGGAGCTTGGGCAGCGCCGTCGAGAGCGCAGCCTGGAACGGCTGTCGTGAATGGCTCTCCTTCACGGCCCACGCCAGCGCCGCGATCTCCTGGCGCGTCAGCGGGACAGGCGCGAAGCGCAACCGGTAGTCGGCACCCAGGCGCGGACGGCTCAACCGCCCCGACTCGTCACCCTCGATCGGGATCCCGACGTCGCCCAGCGTCCGCAGATCGCGGTAGATCGTCTCGCGCCGTGTCTTGAATCGCGCCGCCAGCTCGTGGACAGTCAGCCGGCCACCCTGCAGCAGCAACAAGAAGATGCTGAGCAGGCGCACCGCCTGGCGATCCCGCCGGCGCTCTCCGGGCATGACCCCTGAACCATAGTGGATCGCCGGGCCGCGGGCAATCCGGTCCCGCAGAAGCTGTGGCGTTAGATCGCGCAGCGCAGCCGTACCCTGGGCGCGCGATACGGGAACCCCGCGGGAGTAGGCAGCGACAGGGATTCAGGCAGTAACGGAGGGCGCCATGTTCGTTCGCATGAAGACCATGAAGAAGATGTCCAGCAAGCGGTACCGTCTGACGCTCGACGTCGTCGATCCGGAGCGCGATCACTGGGATTACGGCGACTGCCAGTTCCAGGTCGACCTCTGGGACGAGCCGTCCCACCGGGCGCAGCCGCGGGGGCCCTTGACCGGGGCATTCGAGATCTACCAGCTGTCGCCGAAGGACCCGCCCACCGGCGCGGAGGCGAAGCTCCTCTGGGACATCGGGCAGGCCGTCGACGGCTTTGTGGACCGCCTCTTCGCGGCCGGGATCGTGTGTCCCTTCAAGGCCGAAGCTCCTGCCGACGCCCCGGAGCGATCGGAATGAACCCGGAGCACCTCGTGCTCATCCACTCGATGACGGTCGAGACCCGCGCAGCGCCCGATCGCCTCACACGGTGTTTCGTGATCCTCATCGCGGTCGCGCTGGTGTGGCAGGCGCTCCGTCCGCAGGCCTTCCTTACGTCGGCTGAGGCCGGCCGCGAGACGGTGACCGTCAACCTCGAGCGGATCGGTGGCCGCTATCTGACGAACGGCATCATCCCTGTCGACTGCCGCGGAGGCCGGCCATGAACAGCGCGACCGCGATGCCCGAGACGCGCGATGAGCGCGCGAAAGAGGAGAACATGCTCGAAACGATCGTTCGCTTTCCGCCAGCCGTCGTCGGGATGGCGCACTTCCTGGATCCGTATCGGCCGTGGATCGATTCGGTCCTCAGCGCCTCCCCGGTCGACACGGTGACCTTCGAGCTCGACGTACCGTTCGCCGAGGTCGTGCTCGAGGACCTGCTCGAGGGCGCCCCGCTCGACCGGCAATGCCTCGAGCGCAGCCACCCGCTTAGCCCGCTCGTCGAACGGTGGGCGCTTCCGGACAACGCCAGCCCGCGGATCCTGCTTGAGCTCTCGCGTGACCGGCGCGCGTTGGTCACGGCACGCGAGCTGGCGTGGGATCCGCACTGGAAAGAGATGCCGGTCGCGGTGTGGCTCCGCGGTCTCGCGCACCCATTGGTGGCAGTGCGGATACCGTACGTCTCCTACCAGCACGGCCTGGTGAGCGAAACGCGCGAATGGCTCATCGCCCGCCGTGACGAGATGGTGAGCGCGCTCAGGCTCCTGCGGCCGGTCCTCGGCAATGGTCGTCGTGTCGTCCGGGTGATCGGCGGCGCGGACCTCGCATTGCCCGAGGACGGCTATGACTGGCAGAGCGTCGTGCTCGATCCGACGGCAACTCGCCTGCTCCGCGAGGACTTCGAAGGCTTTCTCGCGCGCGAGATCTGGTTTCGGCGGCATAGGCTGCCCTTCCGCCGCGGATATTTCCTATATGGTCCACCGGGCAACGGCAAGACCAGCATCGTCCGCGTGATGGCCTCGCATCCGGCGATCACGGCGTACGCACTCAACTTTTCGAATCCGAGACTCAACAACGGGGATCTCACGTACTTGTTCGAGTCCGCCGGACGTACGGCGCCGTCGCTCGTGATCTTTGAAGACCTTGACCGCCTCTACGGCCAACGATCGGGCCGCCGCGACAATCTCACAAAGGTCACGCTCCAGCACTTGCTCAACTGTCTGGACGGCCTCGGCAGCCGCGATGGCGTACTCGTCGTCGGTACCGCGAACGATCCAACCGTCATCGATGCGGCGATTGTCCGCCGCCCCGGCAGATTCGATCGAGTCGTCGCATGTCGGCCGCCTGACGAGACGCTTCGCCGCGAGTATCTGCGCCGACTCGCCGTCGACTCCCTCGACGAGAGCGCCCTCGCGGCGGCGAGCACGGCCGCCGACGGCTTCTCGTACGCGCAACTCCGCGAGGCGTTCGTGCTTACAGGGCACCTGACGTACCAGAGGGGCGGCGAAGAGATCCAAGGCGACGCACTTCTCGAGGCGATCGGCCTGGTACGCGGCGAGACGCGCGCGACTCGTGCGCGCGTCGATGCGCGCAGCGTGGGGTTCGACGTGCCCACTCCGGGCGGCTGACGAGTCTTCGGCATGTGGAGGTCGACTCCCCAGAAGTCCCGACAGATCCTCCTCCACCTGCGCCAGCGTAAAGTAGGTGTCGCGCTGGTTTGGCTCGAACTCGACCAGCACGTCGACATCGCCATCGGGCCGGAAGTCGTCACGGAGTACGGAGCCGAACAGGGCGAGCCACCGGATGTGATGGCGACGGCAGAAGTCAGCGATCTGCTCGCGCGAGATTTCGATCCGAGCGTGACGCGGTGTCATGGCACGGAACCGGGCCGCTTGCTGCTGGTCGGCTTGTCGATCGCTTCTCGCGCTCGCGCTATTCCGCCTCCCAGCTCGGGCCGCCCCGGTGGCCGGTCGGTCAACACTTTAGCTGATTGGCGCGCGCGCGAGATTCGAGCGTTCTGCGGCGGAAGCGCTAGTTCAGGAGCAGGCGCGTGAGCGCCTCCGGCTCGCTCAGCATCGGGTAGTGGCCGGTGTCGAGCTCGTGGTACTCCGCCTTCAGGCGCTCGGCCGTGCGCCGCTGGTGGTGCTCCGGCGGATTGACGGCGCGACGGCAGCGAATCACCGTCGTCGGCCACGGGTGCTCCCAGAAGGTC
>QHUQ01000059.1 GCA_003221985.1 Gemmatimonadota bacterium
CTCACACGCCTGAAGGCGTCGAAATACGACGCCGTCATCGTCGACATGCGCATGCCCGACCTGTCCGGCGAGCAGCTGTTCGAGCGGCTCCGCAGCGACGATCCTGTGCACGCCGAGCGCGTCATCTTCACGACGGGCGACCTGGTGAACGAGCAGATGCGCCGCTTCCTGGACGGCACGGGCCGGCCTTGCGTCCCCAAGCCCTTCGAGTTCGCTTCTTTCGATCAGGCATTGCCCGCGGCACGACGCCGCGCGTAAATCGTCGAAAATGCTCCGTTGGTTTTGTAGGGGCGCAGCATGCTGCGCCCCTACCGATATCTCGCACTCGAATCCGGAAACCATGCGCCCCGTTCTGTGCCTTCTGATCGTCTTGGTGTCCCCGCTCGCCGCCCAGGAACCGTTCGACTTCTACGCCCGCGGGCCCTATCGGCCCGCCCTGCCGCGCCCTGAGGCGATCACCGGCTACCCGGCCGGCGACCAACACACGATGTACGCAGTGATGCAACACTATCTCGACACCCTGGTCGCGACCGCGAGCGACCGCGTCCGCATCGAGACGTGGGGACGCACGACCGAGTACCGGCCCATTCGGGCGTTGATCATTTCCGATCCCACGAACCTCGCGAAGCTCGATCAGATTCGCGCCGGCCTGGCGGAGCTGGCCGATCCGCGCAAAACCTCGGCGGCGCGGGCGGCCGCGATCGCGGCGCAGAGCCCGGCCATAGCGGTGTTCCAATACTCGGTCCACGGCGACGAACCGGCGGGATTCGAAGCAGCGATGCAGGTGGCCTACCAGCTCGCTGCCTCCGACGAGCCGCAGACCCTCGAGATCCTGAAGTCGGTGGTCGTGGTCCTCAACCCATCGGCGAATCCCGATGGTCACGAGCGTTTCGCCGCCTGGTACAACTCCGTCGGCGTGGGCGCGGACCACCCGTGGGCGTTCGAACAGAACGAGCCCTGGAGCATCACGGGACGCTACAGCCACTACCGCTTCGACATGAACCGCGACCTGCTGGCCCAAAGCCAGCCGGAAGTTCGCGCCATGATGGACGGAGTGCTGCGGTGGCGGCCGCAAGTCTTCGTGGACCACCACTCGACGACGCCGAACTTCTTCTTCCCTCCCGTTGCCCAAGCCGTGAACATGAACCTGCCCGCGCAGACGACGAAGTGGTTCGAGACGTACGGGCGCGGCAACGCCGCGGCGTTCGACCGCTATGGCTGGCAGTATTTCGTGCGCGGCGTCTTCGACTTCTTCTACGTCGGCTACTGGGATGAGTGGGCGACGTTCCAGGGCGCGACCGGGATGACGTACGAGACCGACGGCGGGCCCGAATTCCGCAAGCGCCGTGACGACGGCAGCATCACGACCTTCCGCGACGGCATCGCACACCACTTCGTCGCCTCGCTCGCGACGCTCGAGACGACGGCGAAGAACCGGCAGAGCCGGCTGCAGGACTACTATGACTTCCGTCGTTCCGCGCTGGCGGAAGCTGCGACCGATCGGCTGAAACGCGTCGTCATCGTTCCCGGCAACGATCCCCAGTCGGCGGCGCACGTCGTCGGATTGCTGCTCCGCAACGGCATCGAGGTCACGCGGCTCCGCCAGCCGCTCGCGTCACGTGCGGCGCACGCATATATCAGCGCGCGCAGCGCACCGGCGGCGCGGACCTTCCCGGCCGGCAGCTACGTCATCGATCTCAACCAACCGCAGCGTCGCATCGCCAAAGCGATGCTCGAGCCGGAAGCGGAGCTGCAGCGCACGTTCGTGGAGCGCGAGCTGGCCAAGTTCCACCGCAACCGGCGGCGCGGCGAGGATGCCGACAAGGAGGAGTACGGCTTCTACGACATCACCGCCTGGTCACTGCCGCTGTCGTTCAATCTCGATGCGTATTGGACTGAAGATGCAGGCGCCGGTGGTGATGCTGTCACCGACACGATCCTGCCGCCGCCGCCCGCGCCCGCGCGCGCCGCGAGCGCCTATCTGTTCCCCAACGACCGGCCTGGCGCCGCCCGCCTGGCGGTGGCGCTCGAGGCCGAGGGATTCCGGCTCGCTGTCGCGATGCGACCCATCCGCGCCGATGGGCGCACGTATCCGCGCGGCACGTTCGTCGCCCGCCCGCAGCGCAACACTGCCGCACTGCACGAGCGGATCGCCGCGCTCGGCCCATCCCTCGGCGTGTCCGTCGCGCCGGTGCAGACCGCATTCCCAGATACCGGGGACATCGGCATCGGCTCCGGTGACGTGGTTGCCCTGCACGCTCCCACGATTCTCGTCGCGGCAGGCGACGGGATCTCCGAGACGAGCTACGGCTGGCTGTGGAACTTCCTCGCGCGGGAGTTGCATGCGCCGTTCACGCCTGTGCCGCTGCGCGCCATCGGGCAGATGGACGATCTGCAGAGCTTCAACGTGCTCATCATCCCAGATGGCAGCGGCGGACGCATGCGTCGCGAGCTGGGCGATGGCGGCGTCGACAAGCTCAAGGCGTGGGTCCGGTCAGGTGGCGTACTGGTTGGGTACGGCGGCGCTGGCGACCTCGCGGCGAACAAGGACCTTGGGCTGTCGAGCGTCGTCAGTGTCGCGTCCGATAGCGGCGCCAAGGCCGACACCACTGCCCCGGGCGACGAGCCGGCCTTGATCTCGAGCACCGCGCCTCCCAAGAACCGGCCTGAGTGGATTCCCGGCGCGATTTTCCGCGCCACAATCGACACCACCCAGTGGCTGACCGCCGGCTACGAGCGCAACCGCCTGCCCGTCTTCATCGATGGCGACACGTTCTGGAAGCCATCCAAGGGGGGTGCCAATGCCGCGACCTTCACCGACCCCGTGGATTCGTTGGTGCTTTCCGGGTTCACCTGGCCGGACAACACCGCGCGGCTGCTGAAAGGCACGACATGGGCAGCCGTCGAGAATCAAGGCTCAGGGCGGGTGGTGCTGTTTCTGAGTGATCCGTTGTTTCGAGCGTTTTGGAGGGGCCCTGCGCGGATGCTCACCAACGCGATTTTGATCGGGCCGAATCGATAAGGGCGGCAAAGACGGCAAAGGGGTTTACTCTTGCCGCCCGTGCCGCCCATGCCGCCCTTTTGTCTTTAGATCGCCCGTGTCGTCCGAATCACATCGCGGATTCTGAGCTTCGGCGCCACGCGGAACCGGCTGGGCTCCTCACGCATCCGCGGCATCATGCGGAAGTGCCGTTCCTCTCTGTTTGGCACCTTCCACGTCACGCTCACGTGCTTCTGTTTCCGGAGCACATCGAGTGTGACCGACTCGCCTTCGTCGTAGGTGCCCAGGATACGCATCGCCTGCTCGGGCGAGGATGGCTTCCGACCGCCAATCGTGAGAATCACGTCACCGCCCTTCAGGGCGAGGGATGAGTCTTCCGGCGCCCTGACCACGAGCACGCCTTCGCGCGTGCCGAAGTAGTCGCCGAGGTCGGGATTGAGCTTCACCATCTCGATGCCGCCCCACGGCGATCCGAAGGTCCACTCAAATCCGCCCGGTTCGTTCGGCATCATTTCCCGCAGGCGCTCCAACTGCCCGCCCATCTCGCCCATTCCGGGCCCCATCATGGTTCCGGTCCACGTGTGATCGCCGAGATCCTCGGCCACGATCGTGGCTTTGCGCGTGTCGCTGCCGCGGCGATACTCGACCTGCACCGTGTCGCCCGGCTCGAGCTTGCGCGCGAGCTCGATCAACTTCATGCCCGGTCCGGAATCCCCTTCTTCCTCAGGCTTCACGCCGGCGAGCGCGGTGCCGTTGAAGCGCGTGATGACGTCGCCCGCTTTGAGGCCGGCGTCTTCGGCCGGGCCACCGGGTGTAATCCCTTCGATCCGCGCGCCAACTTTATCGCCCGACGCATCCGCTTTCATATCGACGATCACGCCAATGCGGCCGCGGTTGTCGTTGAACGTGTAGACGCCGAACGGCCCACCTCGCGTCTCCACCCGCACGCGCGGTTGCGTCCGTACCCGCGTGCGCGGCGACTCCTGCGTCACCGACGCGGCGGGCCACAGCAAACAGACGGCAAGCGCTGCCATCGTCATGTTGCGAATCATGTGTTGCTCCCCTCCAGGGCCTTTAGAGCCCGACGTAGCGGGCGCGCGTGGCGCGGGCGTTCATCAACTCCCGCATCAGGCCGACCCGCTCTTGCCAAAGTTTCACGAGTTGGGCGTCCTGCACACTTTGCTGCCGCTGCGTCAGGCTGCCGTCGATCGCGGAAATGCGGTCTTCCAGCTCCGCCACCAGCGCTGCCGCGTGTCCGCTGAGCACGCGACCGTCGGTATCGTACTGTTGCAGGGAATCTTCCAGTGTCGCGGATTGCTGCTTTGCCTGATTCAGCTCGGCGTACAGCGTGCCTCCATCGCCGCCACTCGGCCGGAGCAACAGGACGCCGGCGATCGTTGCGGCCAGCGCCAGACTGCCGGTCCACGCGCCCCACGTCCGCCGCTTCCTCGACCGCTCGGCCCGCAGCACCGCCTGAATTGCCGGCCAGCGGTCCCGCGGCGGTCGCAACGCCGGCAGTGCCTTGAGCTGCGCGACCCGTTGGTAGAGGCCTTCGAGGTCGGCCTGACAAGTCGCGCAGGTGGTGATGTGCCGGCGCGCCCACACCGACGCCTCACCTGCCCGCAGCGCTCCCAGATCTTCCATCGTGCAATGCATCATGCGTTCGCTCCCCCCGCTCCTTCACCCAGCACTCGCCGCAGGCGCGCATGGGCTCGCGCCAGCTGCGATTTCGAAAAGCTCACCGTCTTGCCCATCTGCTCTGCGATCTCCTCGTGCGTGTATCCCTCGACGTCGTGCAGCCACACCACCGCCCGTGACGTCTCGGAGAGATGCTCGAAGGCACGCTCCAGATCGATGTTCGCGCCGACGTGCATCCCCGGCTTGCCCGGCTCGTCGTCCAGACTTTCCGTCGTGCGCACCTGATCGCGGCGAATGCGCATCAGCGCTTTGGTCGAGGCGATG
>QHUQ01000060.1 GCA_003221985.1 Gemmatimonadota bacterium
TAGCTTTCCGCATGCTTCGCGAATGCCTCCCGATCATCTTCTTTGCCCTGGCCGCCATCGGCGGTCTCACCTGGGCGATCATGGCGCTGCGGCAATCACTGGCGCGGGAGCGCCGGCTCGCCCGCATCGACGATCTCACCGGCGTGCGCAACGCCCGCGCCTTCCATGAGGCTGCGGGGGCGGAAATCGAGCGCGCCCGCCGCTACCAGCATCCGTTCAGCGTGGCGGTCGTTGATTTGGGGTCGCGGGTCGGCGATGACCTGGTGCGGGCCGCCGCCTCCGTGCTGCGGGGAGCACTCCGGGCCACTGATGTGATCGCCCGCCTGGGGCGGGACGAGTTCATCGCGCTACTGCCTGAGACCACCGCCGCTTCGGCGCGCATCGTGCTGGAGAAACTGCGCGCAGGGCTCGCCGATCTCCGCACCACCGACGGCCGCGCCGCGACGCCCAGCATCGGTGGCGTGACGTTCCTCAACCCGCCGCGGGCGGTGGAAGAGATCGTCCGGGCGACCGACGAACGCATAACCGAAGCGAAAGCGACCGGCACGCCGTCGCACGTCACCTGGAACGCGGCACCCGCGCCCGGCCTCGAAGGACGATGAAGCGGCAGAACATCACGAGCGGCGCGCCGTGGGAGCCGGTCGTGGGTTATTCACGCGCCGTGCGCGTGGGACGCGTCATCCACGTTTCCGGCACGACCGCAACCGACGCGGCGGGCCAGATCGTCGGACACGATGATCCGTATGCGCAAGCGGTCCAGGCCCTGCGCAATATCGGCCGGGCGCTCGAGCAGGCGGGCGCGGGGTTTGCGGATGTCGTGCGCACGCGGATGTATCTGACGAATATCGAACATTGGCAGGCGGTGGGGCGCGCCCACGGCGAGATCTTCCGCGATATCCGCCCGGCTGCCACGCTGGTGGCCGTGACCCGGCTGATCGATCCGGGCATGCTGGTCGAAATCGAGGCTGAAGCGATTCTTCCCCAATGAAAATCGTAGTCAGCGGGTCGACGGGCTTGATCGGCTCTGCGTTGGTCGAGGTGCTGCGTCAGCGGGACGACGAGGTCATCGGGCTCGTGCGGCGCCGACCGGGCGCGGGGGAGCCGGCCATCGCCTGGGATCCCGAGCGCGGTTCAATCGATCGCCCCGCCTTGGAGCGGGCGGGAGCTGACACGGTCATTCATCTGGCGGGTGAGAACGTGTTCGGCCGCTGGTCGCCAGCCAAGAAACACCGCATCTCGGGCAGCCGGGTGCTGGGCACGCGCGTGCTCACGGACGCGCTCGCCGGCCTGGCGCGCCCTCCGGCAGCGCTGCTCGCCGCGTCGGCGATCGGCTACTACGGCGATCGCGGCGAGGAGGAGCTGAGCGAGCAAAGCGCGCCCGGCGAGGACTTTCTGGCGCACGTGTGCCGCGATTGGGAGGCGGCGACCGCGCCCGCCACTCGCGCGGGGATCCGCGTCGTCAACATGCGTATGGGCGTCGTGCTGACAACGACCGGTGGCGCGCTCGCCAAGATGCTGCCGGCGTTCCGCCTCGGACTCGGCGGGCCGATCGGCAGCGGCAACCAGTATGTGAGCTGGATTGCTCGCTCTGACGCCATCGCTGCCATTCTGCACGTGCTGCTGCATGCCGATCTGGTCGGACCGGTGAACATGACGGCGCCGCATCCCGTCTCGAGCCGTGAGTTTGCCAGGACGCTGGGAAGGGTGCTCGGCCGTCCAGCTGTGGTCACGGTTCCCGCGTTCGCGCTCCGCATGGCGTTCGGTTCGGATAGTGCGGCGCTGTTGCAGAGTGGCCAGCGCGTCCTGCCGGCGCGTCTGCTCGCATCCGGCTTCAAGTTTTCGCTCGAGGCGTTGGAGCCCGCACTTCGTCACTTGCTTGCCCCGTCCGAACGGGTCCGGTAGTATCGGGCATGACGCTTCCCGACGCGTATCGCGACGAACCCGAAGTCCCTGACGACCAGTTCGCGGAGCCTGAGGTCTCCAAGCGGTCGCGCGGCGTCGCGCTCGGGCTCTGCATCTTTGGCGGGTTCTTCGGGCTGCACCGGTTCTACCTCGACAAGACGAAAAGCGCGTTGGCGATGATCTTCACGTTCGGTGGCTGCGGCATCTGGTGGGCGTACGACCTCGTGCTCCTGGCGGCGGGCGAGTTCCGTGACGCGACGGATCTGGCGGTGAGGAACTGGGGTGTGCAGGAATCGCAATTCCCCGGCCGGGAATTGACCCAGCGAGCGGAGCGGCGGGTGAACGACCTCGAGGAGCAGGTCGACGGACTGCGCCAGCAGTTCAACGACCTCGCCGAGCGCCTCGATTTCGCGGAGCGCATGCTTGCACAACAGAGGAGTCTGGAGTCTGGAGCGAGGAGTCAGAAACCCTTACTCCCGTCTCCTGAATCCTGACTCCCATGAAATCCTGACTCCCATGAAAATCGGAGTGCCGAAGGAAGTCGCCGCCAATGAGCGGCGTGTGGCGCTTACGCCCGACGTGGCGGGCCGCCTGGTCAAGGGCGGATTCGACGTCGTCGTCGAGCGCGGTGCGGGAACGGCGGCGTTTTTTCCGGATGAGGCCTACACCACCGTTGGTGCGAGGATCGCTGATCGGTCGTCGGTCATCGGTCAGTCCGATATCGTGTTGCAAGTCCAGGCGCCGCTTGCCGCGGAGCTCATGCAATATCGAGAGGGCGGTGCGCTCGTCGCGTTCTTCCAGCCCACCCCTGAGTTTCTGCGCCAACTCGCGCAACGCAAGCTGACGGCTTTCAGTCTGGTGTTCCTGCCGCGCATTACGCGGGCGCAGCCGATGGATGTCTTGTCGT
Source organism: Gemmatimonadota bacterium (assembly GCA_003221985.1). Next base: position 2,810 of record QHUQ01000060.1, read on the forward strand.
CACAGGCGACCGTGGCCGGCTACAAGGCCGTGCTGCTCGCCGCCTCCACGACGGGACGGTTGCTGCCGATGCTCGTGACGGCCGCGGGCACCCTCCCCGCCGCCCGCGTGCTGGTGCTCGGCGCGGGAGTCGCGGGACTGCAGGCGATCGCGACGGCGCGCCGCCTCGGAGCGATCGTCTCCGCGTTCGATGTTCGGCCCGCCGTCAAGGAGCAGGTGCAGAGCCTGGGGGCGTCGTTTCTCGAGATGGCGATCGAGGAGCACGCCGAGACTGCGGGCGGCTATGCCAAGGAGCTGTCGGAAGAGACGCACCGCAAAGAGCTGGCGTTCCTCGCGGCGGCCGTGAAGGACGCCGATATCGTCATCTCGACGGCGGCAATCCCCGGCAAGAAAGCGCCGGTACTCATCACGGCGGCGGCGGTGCAGGGGATGAAGCCCGGCGCGGTCATCGTCGATCTCGCCGCCGAGACGGGCGGCAACTGCGAGCTGACCGAACCCGGCTCCGAGATTGTGCGCAACGGCGTCTCGATTCTCGGGCCCCTGAACCTGGCGAGCACGCTGCCGCGCGACGCGAGCCAGATGTACGCCAGGAATCTCTCGGCATTTCTGAGCCATGTCGTACAGGACGGCAGGCTGCGACTCGACTTCGAGGACCAGATCATCCGCGACACGTGCGTCACTCACGCGGGCGAGGTACGCAAATCATGAGCGCCGATTTCGGATCGATGCTGTTTGTGTTCGTGCTGGCGACGTTCATCGGGCTCGGGGTGATCCGCCGCGTCTCCCGCCTCCTGTACACGCCGCTGATGTCGCTGACCAACGCCATCTCGGCCATCGCGGTGGTCGGGTCGATCGTCGTCACCGGCGCGGACCATCCGCTCGCCATCCGCATCCTCGGTGCCGTCGCGCTGTTCGCCTCGATGACCAACATCGTCAGCGGCTTCATGATCACCGACCGCATGCTCAAGATGTTCAAGAAGCAGTGATGCATCTCATCGGCGAGCTGTCCGCCGTCCTCGCCACGGCGCTGTTCATCTTCGCGCTGTACTGGATGAACGATCCCAAGACGGCGCGCCGCGGCGTGATCGCCGGCGTCACGGGGATGTCCGTCGCCGTGCTGGCGACCTGGTTTCAGCCCGAGATCGTGCATCACGCGTGGGTCGTGGGCGCCATCGCCGTGGGATTCCTGGTGGGCGTGCCGTTGTCGCGGGTACCGTTGACCGCCGTCCCGCAACGCACGGCACTCTCCCATGCGTTCGGCGGTCTTGCCGCCGGCCTCGTCGGCACTGCGGAATACTTCCTCTGGCTCGGCGGGCCGGCCAGCGCCGCGGTGCAGCTCACGCCATTCCGCATGAGCGCCCTGGTCGCCGAGGTGATCCTGGGGTTCCTGACGTTCACCGGCAGTCTGATGGCGGCGGGGAAGCTCCAGGAGGTGCGCTGGATCCCACAGCGCCCCGTCACCTATCCCGGCCAGAACGTCGTGAACATCGGCGTGCTCGCCCTCGCGGTCGCGCTCGGCGTGCTGCTGGTGTCGCACCCCGCTGCGTCCTGGGCCGGCCAGGCGTTCCTGGGCATCGCCGGTCTCGCGTTGCTGTTCGGCGTATTGCTGATCATCCCGATCGGCGGCGCCGACATGCCCACCGTGATCTCGATATTGAATGCCTACGCCGGTCTTGCCGCGGTGGCGATGGGCTTCGTACTCAACAACAAGCTGCTGGTGACGGCCGGCGCGCTGGACGGCTCGAGCGGCTTGATCCTCTCGATCATCATGTGCCGCGCCATGAACCGGTCGTTCACGAACGTGCTGTTCGGCGCGTTCGGGAAGGCGCAGCCCGCGCTCGCCGCCGGTGAGCAGAAGGAGTGGAAGCAGGAGACGGTGGAGGGGGCGGCACAGCTGCTCGAGCAGGCGCGCAACGTCGTGATCATTCCCGGATACGGGATGGCGGTGGCGCAGGCGCAGCACAAGGTACGCGAGCTGTACGACGCCCTAACCAAGCGCGGCGTTACGGTGAAGTTCGCGATTCACCCCGTGGCGGGCCGGATGCCGGGTCACATGAACGTGTTGCTCGCCGAGGCCAACATTCCGTACTCGGCGCTGGTCGAGATGGACGAGATCAACCCCGAGATGCCGCAGACCG
>QHUQ01000061.1 GCA_003221985.1 Gemmatimonadota bacterium
AGCGACGGGGATGAGGTGGCATTGCTACCTCCCTTGTCGGGTGGATGATGTATACACAGGCTAAAGCCTGCGCTCGGCCAACACTGTCCTTAAGGACAGTGACTGCCGAGCACACCCTTCAGGGTGTCTAACACATGACGCATCTCACTCATTCACCGATTTCGGTCGAGTCCCTGTTAGGCGAGGTCCAGAGCCCCGAGCACGGGGGCACATGCGTCTTTCTGGGAACCGTGCGTAGTGACGATGACGTCACGGGCATCGAGTACTCGGCCTACGACGACATGGCGCTGGGCGAGATCACGCGGATCCTCGACGAGGCGCAGCTGCGCTGGCCGGATGCGCGCGTTACGCTGCGGCATCGGTTGGGACTGATTCCCGTTGGCGAGGCGAGCATCGCGATCGCCGCCGCGGCCCCGCATCGCGACGCAGCCTTCGCGGCGTGTCGCTATGTGATCGAGGAAGTGAAGAAGCGTCTGCCGATCTGGAAGAAGGAGATGCATGCCGACGGCACCACCACGTGGGTCGATCCGTCGCGGAAGCAGATCGCCGGGGGCCTGCGTGATCGTTGACACACTCAAGCGTCCGCTCGGCAGTCTGCGAGTATCGGTGACGGACCGGTGCAATCTCCGTTGTCGCTATTGCATGCCCGAGCAGGAGTACGTGTGGCTTCCCAAGCAGTCGATCCTGACGTTCGAGGAAATCGCCCGCCTGGTGGGCATTTTCACGTCACTGGGGGTCGAGAAGGTTCGGCTGACCGGCGGCGAACCACTTCTGCGTCACGATCTCGAGACGCTTACGCGCATGCTCGCCGGGAACGCGAAGATTCGCGATCTCGCGCTGACCACCAATGGCTTGCTGCTCGCGAAGCAAGCCATGGCTCTCAAGCGCGCTGGCTTGGGTCGCGTCACGGTGAGCCTCGACACGCTGCGGCCCGAGCGCATGCGGGAATTGGCCCGCACCGATAAGCACGCCGATGTCCTGACGGGGATCGCCGCCGCTCGCGCCGCTGGGTTTTCGTTGAAGCTGAACACGGTGGTGATGCGAGGCGTCAATGACGATGAGCTCGTCGACTTGATCGAATTCGCGCGCGCGCAGGACGCCGAGGTCCGGTTCATCGAGTACATGGACGTCGGCGGTGCGACGGGGTGGTCGGCGGAGCAGGTGGTCTCGCAGCGGGAGATCCTGGAGATCCTGTCGACGCGGTACGGCGCCATCACTGCAGCCACGACAGACGCGAGTGCACCAGCCGAGCGCTTCCGGCTCCCCGACGGAACCACGTTTGGCATCGTCGCTTCAACGACCGCGCCGTTCTGTCGGTCGTGCGACCGCAGCCGGCTGACGGCTGACGGCACGTGGTTTCTCTGTCTGTACGCCGAGCGAGGCACCGACCTACGCGAGCCGCTGCGCACGGGCGCAACAGACGAACAGCTCGCCGAGCTGATCTGCTCGACATGGCAGGGCCGCGCCGACCGCGGGGCAGAAGAGCGGCTCGGCATCACCCATCGCTCACCGCTGTACCGGGTTACCGCTTTGCGCGCCGATCCGCACCGAGAGATGCACACCAGAGGGGGATAGGCGACCTAAAAGGAAATCCGCACTCCGAACGCAAGCCCGCCGCCTGGCGCCGGACCCGCGCCAACGTGGTCCAGGTGGACGGGCGCCCACTTCCGACTCTTCGTTTGCGACCCGACAATAGCTCCCACGACCGCGCCGACCGTACTCAGCACCGCTACGCGTGTCTCGACATGAGGCGACACCTTGTAAGCGAGGCAGGCGAGTGGCGTGCATTCCCCGTTTTCGTCCACCCAATCCGGCGACGCGACAAGAGCGAGGATCGTGCCGCCGAGCAGCCCGATGCCCACGCCATCGATCGTCATCCGCCGTTCGCGCCGCACCTCGATGTTGGTGACGGAGTCGGCCGGCACGATGAGCCCGAGCGCCGCAGCGTCCCCGTCCACTCTCACCACCAACGTGTCCGCCTCCCACGCGACCAGCGTCCCCGTCATCCGGCCACCCAGGCTCGGGGCGGAGAAGCGCACCCGCGCTCCAGGCCTGAGCGGCGCCTGCGCGCACACCGCAGGACTCGACGTGCCGAGTATTGCCAGGGAGCTTAGCAGCAGAAGGAGATGACGCACGCTGCCGGTGGGGCACGAGCCGTGCCGTGCCGGGCGGAGGTGCCGGTTCGCCTGATCGCTGTCTCAAGGGCCGGACATCTGTGTAGAGATGACCCGTGGCCACGATGCCTCACCGCGGGCATTGGTCACCTGAGCACGGGGTCGTTAGTTTCCCCGCACCATGCTCACCAAGATCACCGTCGTCGGCGCCGGGAATGTCGGCGCCACCACCGCCCAGCGCCTCGCCGAAAAACAGCTCGCCCGTACCGTCGTCCTCGTCGACGTGATCGAGGGCGTTCCACAGGGGAAAGGGCTCGATCAGTACGAATCCGCGCCGATCGAGGGCTTCGATACCAGGATCGTCGGGGCCAACGACTACGGACCCGCGGCTGGGAGTGAGCTCGTCGTCGTCACGGCCGGCATCGCCCGCAAGCCAGGGATGAGCCGCGACGACCTGGTCCGGACCAACGCCGACATCGTCAAGGAAGTCTCCCAGCAGATCAAGCAGAACTGCCCCAAAGCCATCGTGGTCGTCGTGTCGAATCCGCTCGACGTGATGTGCTGGGTCACAAAGCAGGTCACCGGATTCCCGCGCGAGCGCGTGATCGGTATGGCCGGCGTGCTCGACACGGCGCGCTATCGCGCGTTCCTCGCCGAAGCGCTCGATGTGTCCGTCCGGGACATCCAGGCGATGGTGCTCGGCGGCCACGGCGACACGATGGTCCCACTCATCTCCTACACGACCGTGTCTGGCATCCCGGTCACCCAGCTGCTCGACAAGGCGAAGCTCGACAAGATCGTCGATCGCACGCGCAACGGCGGGGCAGAGATCGTGGCATTTCTGAAGACAGGCTCGGCGTACTACGCGCCGTCAGCGGCGGTGGTGCAGATGGTCGAATCGATCGTGCTCGATCAGAAGCGCGTGCTGCCGTGCGCCGCGTGGCTGGAGGGCGAGTACGGCCTGTCGGGGATGTACTGCGGCGTACCGTGCAAGCTCGGCAGGAACGGTGTCGAGAAGATCATCGAGGTCGAGCTGACGGCCGACGAGAAGAGTGCCCTGAAGAAATCAGCCGACGCGGTGAAGCAGACGATGGCGGCGGTAACGCTCTAGAGGGTGGTGCGGAACCGCTCCCACTGATCCCTTTGCTCACGAAGGAAAGCCATGAAGCCCGGATTGTGCCGGATGTTGTTCAAAAAGGGATCGTTGGCGAATAACGGATAGCAGGGCATACCGCCGTCGGCCACGCGCCGGAGCCAGTGGACGGCGGAATCAGGCTGGTCGAGCAGCGCATAAGTCAAAGCGATGTGGTACGCCGCGTGATGAAAGTGAATAAATCCCTTCCCGTTCTGCGCGGCAGCCCGGATGTCCTGTTCCGCGTGACGGGGATCGCCTGCCAGGGCGAATGAGACGGCGCGCGCACTCGTCACGACGCCGCCTCGGTCCTCGGGATGTGCCTGCAGGTAGCTCTGTATCAGTGCGAACGCCGAGTCGCTCCGACCCAAATGGAGCAGCACGATTGCCACCTCGTAGTACCAGTATGGCGGGTTGGCCTCTGGGTCTACCTGGCTGAGGATTCTCAAGGCGTCGTCATAATGCCCTTGATACGCGCGCGCCTCGGCGATGCGTCGCAAGGCGTTGTCCTCGCGGGGTGAGATCGCGAGCGCCTTCTGAAGCTCGACAATCCCTTCGTCGAACATGCCGATGTGCAAGTAAATATTCCCCAGATGTTGGTGCGCCCGATCCATGTTGGGGTCGAGGCTCAGGGCACGTCGGTCTTCCTCGATCGCTCGCTCATGGAAGAAGTGATTTGAAGGCCCCCACAAGAGGCGGGCCTGGGCTTGGTGGGCCTCGGCGAGATTGGGGTCAAGACGAAGGGCTTTCTCTGCGGCCAGCTGGGCTCGGTGCAGCGCCGCCGTGTCTGCTGGAGCGAATTCACTCACGCGCAGCGCGTAGGCGCGCGCCAGCCCGGCCTGAGCCGCGGCAAAGCTCGGGTCCAGCGCGACGATCCGCTCGAACAGCGTGATCGCGAGCGAATCGTTCTCTCGATTCTGACGCTGGTTAACAAGCATGTTGGCGCGCAGGTACAAGTCGTACGCCCCGGCATTGCTGGTGAGTGCGACCCGAGGATGCGGGGGCTCGCGCCCGCGCCCGATGCTGAACCCGACCACTAGAACCAGAACAGCTGCCGCGAAGATGCCCGCACGTATCGCGAGCCTCACCCGTCGCGGCCTCGAAAGAGGTCGCTCGTCGCGGTGGACGGGAGCCAACGGACGAGCAGTTTCCTGCGCCTGCGACCGCTCCTGCACCTCAGCCAGCAAGGCCTTGGTCTCGGCGGCGGGCTCGGCGTCGTAGTCTGCGGCCACGCGACGCGCCAACGCCTTGTATGCCTCCAAGGCGCCCGCCCGATTTCCCTGTCGGTCGAGCAGCGCCATCAGGCGGCGCACGAGTCCCTCGTCGCTCGGCGCAAGCTCAGTTGCCCGTCGTGTCCAGCGCACCGCACCCGCGAGGTCGTTGGCGGATTCGTGGCGCTCCGCCAGCGTTCGAGCTGCACCCGCGGCCGCCTGCTGTAGCCGGGCGCGTGCGGTTTCCAGCCACCGTTCGAACTCGGGCGCATCGGAAATGAAGAAGCCTT
>QHUQ01000062.1 GCA_003221985.1 Gemmatimonadota bacterium
TGTGTCATCGAGGACCTGGTTGATCGCCGTCAGCACCTTTTCCGCTTTGTGCTGGCGCGCAAAGGTCAGCAGGTTCTGCACGATGCGGCTGGCGCGGCGGGCTTCGCTGTAGATCGTCTCCGCCGCCGTGCGCTGGTCCGGTGGGAAGCGCTTTTCCGCCAGCAGCAGCTGGGCGAACGCGGAGATACCCGCCAGCGGGTTGTTGAGCTCGTGCGCGACGCCGGACACGAGCTGGCCGATCGCGGACATCTTCTCCGACTGGATGAGCTGCTCCTGCAGCATCTTCTGGTCGGTGACGTCACGAATGAGGCAGAGGACCTCTTCGTCCTTCTGCGGCGTGGAGTACGTGATCGAGATGGTGCGGACCTCGCCGTCCTTGCGATAAAACTGCGACTCGAACAGCCCCGTCTCGCCCGCGAGCGCCTGCTGGAAGTGCCCCAGCGCTTTGGGCAGGTCGTCGTCGGGGAGCATCGGCGCGAACCACTGCCCCACGAGTTCTTCGCGCTTGTATCCGGAGATGTTTTCCGCGGCGTGGTTGACCGTGGTGAAGCGGCCGTTCGCATCGAGGGTGACGATCGCATCGGACGCGGACTCCACCAGATGGCGGTAGCGCGCCTCGGAGCGGGCGAGCGTGTCCTGCGCGCGCTTGGGCTCCGTGATATCGCGGAGGGTGGCGACCGTTCCGATGAGGTCGCCGTCCACGCGAAACGGACCGCTCGACACGGCCACGTCCCGTTCTTCGCCGGTCTGGTGATTGACGACGCGCGTTTCGTAGCGCTGCGGATCGCCGGCGAGCACCTTGTCTTCGCGGGCCGCGACGTGGACCCGCTCTCCCGGCACCACATGATCGGCGATGGGCTGCCCGACGATGTCGCTGATTCCCCAGCCCAGCAGCTCCGCACCGGCCTGGTTCGCCGCCAGCACCCGCCGGTCAGTGCCGGTCACCACCACGGCGTCGGGCAGGGCGGCAACGACGTCGGCTGCCGCCTGCAGCAGGTCCAGCCGCGGTCGCTTGGCGGCCGTAGTGCTGGCCCGGGGGCCCGGGGCCGGCGGGATCCGACGCACTTTACTCACGCGTGATAAGACGCCTCCATCGAGACCTTCATCAGCTGGAGGCTTTCGAGGGCGGCCTGCGTGACCTGGTCCGGGCTATCGCTGCCGCGCTTCACACAATCCTTGATGATTTCGAGTGCATGAATGGGATGCTCGTCGTCGTACTTGGCGTGCTCTTCGAGCCACCACCGGCCGCGCGGGCCGATTTTTTCGTTCTTGGCGAGCCCCCGCAGTGCCTTTTCCGAAATTTTCTGGGCGACGCCCTCCACGGCGTAATTCGTCGCCGAGACGGCCCGCCCGAATTCCGCATTCCGGCACATGTCGGTCAAGTATGCATGGAATTTCTTGACCTCGGGGATCATCGGCTCCGGCTCCTGGAACCGCTTCTTGTGCACGTTGAACCCGTCTCCCATGGCCCGCCACATCGCGTCGTGCCGCCGCTCGACCCGAATGTTGTCGGTGAAGAACTCCCGGCCCATCGCGGGTGAGCGGTCCAGCAGCATCTGCAGCCACTGCGGGAAGTCACGGATGATGGGATAGAAGGCGACCAGGAAATCCTGGATCCGGCCGTCCACGAGCTGATTCTCCGAGGCGTCGATGATGACCGGCGTATCGAGAATCGCCTGACGGCTGGGTTCCAGCGTTGTATCGAGATCCGCAACCCAGGACGGGTGCGGGGTCACTTGCACTGCCATTGCTGCTCCTCTCCCGGGCGCGGGCGTGGGGAACTAGGGTCCAAGCGTGGCTGCAATGTACAGGCGTGCGTCGAACGTGCAAGCTCAAGCCCGATGGTGACTTGGCGCACATCCCAAAAATCACGGGCTTGACACGATATATCGTACAAGAATATCGTGACGTAACATCTCACCAGAGGCAAAGATGGGCGGGAAGTTCGGCTGGGAGGGGTTTGGTTTTGCGTTCGGTCCCCGGGCATGGGGCTTTCGTGGACGCGGACCCAGGAGTTGGCGGCGTCAATGGTTCGGCGCCGGCGACATGAAATACGTCATCCTGAAGCTGCTCCGCGATAAGCCACGTCATGGATACGAAGTCATGAAGGAGTTGGAAGAGCGGATGCACGGCTGCTACTCGCCGTCGCCGGGTACCATCTATCCAACCTTGCAGTGGCTCGAGGACGAGGGACTCGTCGTCGCGCGCGAGGTGGAAGGCAAGAAGGTCTACGAGATCACCGACACAGGACGGGCGTTTTTGGACGAACACAAAGACGTCGTCGAAGACATCTTCGATCGCGTGACTGAAACGGTCGAGCGCACCGTGGGTGGCTCGATGGTGGAGGTCAACCGGGCGCTGGGCCAGCTCGTGAAGGCGGTGTACCGCACCGGCTGGAAGGCCGAGAGTGATGGCGCGCGCAAGCACGTCGCGGAGGCGCTCGCCAAGGCTACGGCGGAGATTGAGGCGTTAGCAACAAGTCCTGAAAATCGAAGCTGAAATCCGTCAGCGCCACCAGATCCACATCGTACCCTGGGGACAGGTCCCCAGGGTTTCCCAGCCGTCTCTGCGCGGGGGATACGCATTCCCAAACGAGTGAAGCGGCACGTCAGGCATGGGTGCCAGCCGCGTGCCCGGCGCCGCGCGGTAGATTTCGATCGCTTCGATATCCTCCGCGTAGAACCGATTCAGCGGCCAGAAGGTCTCTCGGCCATCGACGAACACACGGTAACGCCCAAGCTCTTCGATACTGTAGGCTTTCCTCGCCAGCGAGGGCGCTTGCAACAGCGCGTCCATCAGCTTGACGCGCCCCTCCTCGGCAAGCTCTTCGCGCGTCACAAGGACGGATCTCGTGCCTCCCCCGCAGCGCCGCTGTCGCGCGCCGCTCTCACTCAGCGCCCACTCCAGAACGTTGCCGGCGTAGCCGCTGGCCGCTGATGCCTTGCGCATGCTCATGTTCGTCGGCAAGGGGATGAGAATGACGGCCAATTCCTGGGACTGGCTGGCCGGAATCGTTACCGAGCGGCGCACCGCATAGTAGCCGGGGTGCCGGATCCGGACCATGTAACTCCCAGACCGAAGCTGTGACACTCCGAACGCACCGCTGCTGTCCGTCTTCGTTTTGCCGCTGCCTAACACGTCGATGTCGGCATCCGGTAGTGGCTGATTCGCGATGCTCGAGACCGTGCCGAACAGGCCGGTGCGGCGAGCGCTCACCACCAGCGGATTGAGCGTCACGGCGATGGGCGTCAAGACCACCTGCAGCGTCGCCGGTTCTGCATCGATGACCAGGGTCATCTCCAGGCGATTGTAGCCCACGCGTCGAAACAGGAGCCGTTGCTCCCCGCTCTCGACATTCTGAAGCGTGAATTCCCCGTGTTCGTCGGTGTGCGCGATGCGGCTTTCGAGCAGCGCGATGACCTCGACGTGCTCGATCGGCGATCCGGCCGTATCCCGGACCACGCCGCGGATCGTGTACACGGGGTTCTGCGAGATCAGCACTGCCAGGAGTGGGGGCATATACCCTCGTGCTGCCTTTTACCCGCCCGTACGCCGGGAGATTCTAGGTGTGGCGCTCTCGCAGCTCTTCGAGGGCCCGTCTGACGTACACGCGCGTCATCTGTTTCCGCCATGGGAGGTCAAAATCGGTGTTATCCATCGGCTTGGAGGGACGGTAGGCGGCTTCAGCGGCGGCGGCAATCGACTCGTCGGACAACGGATTGCCCTTGAGAATCGCGCCGGCTTCGAGAACTTCCTGAGGGTAGCTCGCCACCCCACCGAGCACGATGCGGGCATCCGCTATGGTCTTGCCCTTCCACTGTATCCATGCGGCAACGCCGAGCACCGGGAAGTCGAACGAGCCGCGCCGCCGCAGTTTGTGGTAGACGGCATCCCAGCCGTCGGGAGCCGGCAGACGCACGTCGACGAGGATTTCGTCCGGCTGCTTCGTGAGATAATTGATCCCGTCGTTGTTGTAGAACCGCCCCGCCGGCACGATGCGCTCGCCCTGTGGCCCGACCAGCCGGTACTCCGCCCCGATCGCCACCATGACCGGTGCCACATCCGATGAGCTGACGGCCCAGCACCGCGGCGAGGACGGCGCCACCCAGCAGATGTGGCCGTCCTTCTTCATGCAGAAGTCGATCGACTTCCGCCACTCATAACTCTGGTTGTAGTAATTGCAGCGCGTATCGAGGCAGAGGTTACCGCCGAGGGTGCCCATGTTGCGGAGCAGCGGCGTGGAGACAAGGCGAGCGGCGGTGGCGAGGGCGGAATGTTGGAAGGTTGGAAAGTTGGAAAGAGCAGTCAACGTCACACACGTTCCAACATTCCAACTTTCCAACTTTCGTAGTTCAGCGATTCCCATCAACGAAATGACCGTCTTCGGCTCTTGGTGCCGCCGCTTCATGTTCGGATACAGGTCCGTGCCGCCCGCCACGAACATGCTATCGGGGCCGGCGTCGCCCTTCATGCGCAGGGCTTCGGCCAATGTGTGTGGTTGGAGATACTTGAACGACGGGAGCCGCAGCATAAGTGGACCTTACGCTGCGGCTCCCCTCACGTCCAGACTCAGTGCTCGTCTCGGCGCGCCAGACCGATGCCGCGGACGGCTTCGGCGAGTCGCACGAACTCGGCACGGTAGCCGTCCGCATCGCTGCCGCGGGCGTCACGCGCAGCGGCGATCACCCGACTCAGGTCAGCCTTGCCGCGGAAGTCCGAGTTCCGGAGCAGCAAGCCGAACTCGGCGACGGCCGCCTGAAACTGGAAATCCGTCGATGGCGCCTGTCCGGCTGTGGCGAT
>QHUQ01000063.1 GCA_003221985.1 Gemmatimonadota bacterium
GTTCTATAACCGGTACCATGGACTGCGCAGCCTGGAGCAGACCAATCCCCCCAACCCTACTCCGCTCGTCATTGCGAATGGTCAGGACGGGGAGTCATATGGCGGCGAAGTGACCGCCAGCTATCGCATCACAGACAATTGGCAGCTGCGTGCGGGTTATACCGAGTTACGCATCCACATCTGGCCCAATCCCGGCAGCACCGACACGAGCCGAGGCGCGACGGAGGCGCACACTCCCGATCGGCAGCTGAGCCTGCGCTCCTCGGTGACTCTGGGCACCCAGTGGACTTTGGATGGCGGGTTCCGTTATGTCAGTGAGATCGTCAACCAGCAGGTGCCTGCGTACGCCGAGCTGGATGCGCGGCTCGGCTGGCAACCGGTCGCCGCGCTCGAGCTGTCCCTCGCCGGCGGGAATCTGCTGCACGAGCAGCATGCCGAGTTCGGCACGCCCGCCGCGCGCCGCGACATCCAGCGCGGGGTCTATGGGATGGTGCAATGGCATTATTGAAGATGGTCGCGGCCCTGATGTCCGCCCTGCTGCTGGTGCAAAGCCCGCGGGCCTCGGAGCGTCAACTGAAGGCCGTGTTCCTGTTCAACTTCGCGCAGTTTGTCGACTGGCAGCCCGTGGCCGCCCAGGACCCGCGGACGCCGTTGCGCATCGGCATCCTCGGTGAGGACCCGTTCGGCGCGTTCCTCGACGAGACTGTCCGTGGCGAACATCTGGGACTGCGTCCCTTCGAGGTCCGCCGCTACCGCGAGGTGACGGATATCGAAGGGTGCAACATCCTGTTCATCAGCCCCTCGGAGAACGAGCGTGTCGGGCAGATTCTCGCGGCTCTCCAGAACCGGCCCATCCTCACCGTGAGTGACGGCGATGATTTCGCCAAGCGGGGCGGCATGATTCAGTTCGTCACTGACAAGAACCGCATTCGCCTGCGCATCAACCTCGAGGCGGCGCAGGCCGCGAACGTCGCGATCAGCTCGAAGCTGCTGCGCGTCGCCGAGATCGTCCGAACGCCGCGACGGTGAGCATGTCGATCCGCGATTGGCCGATAAAACGAAAGTTGACGGCGATCCTGCTCCTGATCAGCGGATTGGTGTTGTTGCTGACCTCGGCGGCGTTCGTGACCTACCAGGTTGTGACGTTCCGTCAGACGATGCGGAATAATCTCGCCACGCGTGCCCGCATCCTTTCCGCCAACAGTACCGCCGCCCTGGCGTTTGCGAACGAAGCGGACGCCACGGAAATCCTGGCTGCCCTGCGGTACGACCCGCACATGGTTGCCGCGGCGCTGTATCTCCAGGACGGCCGAGTGCTCGCGACCTTTCCGGCAGCCGCCAGCGCCGCTCTTGTGCCGGCAGCGCCGGAGCCGGACGGCTATCGCTTCGAGCGCGGCCGTCTCGTGGCGTTTACGCCCGTGGCGCAGGGAGAAAACCGGCGGCTGGGGACCCTTTACATAGCGTCAGACACGAAGGCCGTAACGGACGCCCTGCGGCTGTCCGGGCTCATCGCCATCGTTGTCCTCGCGATCGCGATGTTGGCCGCGTATGCCCTGGCCGCCGCGCTACAGGGGCGGATCTCAGCCCCGATCCTCGCGCTTGCCGAAACCGCGACCGCGGCGTCGACACGCCAGGACTACTCCGTGCGCGCCCCCAAGTTCGGCGAGGACGAGCTGGGCATGCTGACCGACGCCTTCAACCAGATGCTCGGCCGGATCGAGGAACAGAAGAAGGAGCTGCAACAGCACGCGAAGATGCTGGAACAGCGGGTCGCCGAGCGCACCGGGCAGCTCGAAAAACGCGCGGCGGAACTGCAGGCGGCCAACAGCGAGCTCGACGCGTTCGCCTACTCGGTGTCGCACGACCTGCGGGCGCCACTCCGCAGCATCGACGGGTTCAGCCAGGTGCTGCTGGAGGACTACGCGACCCAGCTGGGCGATGCCGGACGCGATTCCCTGCAGCGTGTACGTGCCGCCAGCCAGCGCATGGCGACGCTCATCGACGACCTGTTGAAGCTGGCCCGCGTGACCCGGGTGGAGATGCGGACGGAGCACGTCGACTTGAGCAGCATGGCCCGCGACGTTGTGGCCGAGATCCAGCGAACCGCGACCGACCGCCAGGTGGAATTCGTCATTGCGCCGGGCCTCGAGGCCCAGGGCGACTCGCGGCTGCTGCGTGTCGTGCTCGACAACCTGCTGCGCAACGGCTGGAAATACACGGGCAAGCGGCCGCAGCCGCGGGTGGAATTCACGGCGCAGGACGAAAACGGTGACCGCGTGTTCGTGATCAAGGACAATGGCGCAGGCTTTGACATGCAGTATGCCGACAAACTGTTCGGCGTGTTCCAGCGCCTCCACTCCGCGGCCGAGTTCGAAGGCACGGGGGTGGGGCTCGCCACCGTGCGCCGCATCATCAACCGGCACGGCGGCCGGATCTGGGCGGAGGGCGCCGTCGATCAGGGCGCGTCGTTTTACTTCACGTTGTAAGGGAGGCTCATGTGAACGCGGGGAAGATTCTGCTCGTGGAAGACAATCCCGACGACGTCACCTTGACCATGCGGGCGCTCAAGAGCCATAACATCACGAACGAGGTGATGGTGGCGCAGGACGGCGTTCAGGCCCTCGATTATCTGTTTGGGACGAAGGACCGCCCCGCACCGAGCGAGCTGCCGGCGGTCGTGCTGCTCGACCTCAAACTTCCTCGAGTGAATGGCATGGAGGTGCTGCAGCGCATCCGCTCCGAGGAGCGCACGAAGCTGCTCCCGGTGGTGATTCTGACCTCCTCGGACGAGGAGCGGGACGTGATCGACGGGTACAGCCTGGGCGCGAACAGCTACGTCCGGAAACCCGTGGACTTTGTGGAATTCACCAAGGCCGCGCAGCAGCTGGGCCTCTATTGGTTGCTCATGAATCGGGCGCCGCCGGCGCCGCGGGGCCCTTGAGCGCCATTCGGATCCTGATGGTCGAGGACGACCCGAACGACGCCGCGTTGGTGGAACGGGAGATTCGCCGCGCTGACATCGCCGCCACATTCCTCCGGGTCGATACGCGCGAAGGCATGTCCGCAGCGCTGCGAGAGTTCTCGCCAGACATCATCCTGACCGACCATTCGCTGCCCGCGTTCGGCGCGGCCGACGCGCTCGAGCTCGCGCAACAGCTCTCGCCGGGAATCCCCGTCATCATCGTCACCGGCCGACTGGGAGACGAGTCCGCCGTGCGGTATCTGCAGGCGGGAGCCGCGGATTACGTCGTCAAAGACGACCTGCATCGGCTCAGCCCCGCCGTGCTCCGGGCGCTCAACATCAGGCAGAGCCATGGCGCGCAGGCGCGGTCGTATCAATTGCAGGCGGCGACGTATCGCATCGCTCAGGTGGCGATGAATGCGCCCGGACTCGACGAATTGCTTCCCACCGTCCATCAGATCGTGGGCGAGCTCATGCCCGCGAAGAACTTTTACATCGCGCTGTACGACGAAGCTGCCGACCTGATCACCTTCCCGTACTTCATCGACGAAATCGACGCCGCTCCGGCACCCCGCGCTCCCGGTGCGGGCCTCACGGAGCACGTGCTGCGCACGGGCCGCGCCCTCCTATCCAAGCCCGAATCCGAGGCCGAGCTGGCAGCGCTCGGGGTTCTGCAATCGATCGGCGCTCCGTCCGTCGATTGGCTCGGCGTGCCGCTGAAGCAGGGCGACCGGACCATCGGCGTGCTCGCCGTGCAGACCTATACCGCCGGCGTTCGTTACGAGGAGCACCACAAGGAGATGCTCCAGTTCGTCTCGACACAGGTCGCGGCGGCCATCGAGCGCACCCGCGCCGAGCAGGCGTTGCGCGCGTCGGAAGCACGGCTCAAAGCCGTCTTACACTCGGCGCTCGACGCCCACGTCGCCATGGACGACACGGGCCGCGTCGCGAGCTGGAACCAACAAGCGGAGTCCATGTTTGGATGGGCCGAGCGGGAGGTCCTGGGCCAACGCCTCGCCGACATCATCGTGCCGCACGCGCATCGTGAGGCCCACGCGGCGGGGTTGCGCCGCTTCCTCACCACCGGCGAGGGGCCGATCCTCAACCAGCGCATCGAGCTGACCGCGCTGCGGCGCGACGGCAGCGAGTTCCCGGTGGAGCTCGCCGTCGCCCCCGTGCGCGTCGGGACGTCGTGGTTGTTCAGCGCGTTCGTGCGTGACATTACCGCCCGGCGGGAGGCGGAGGAGGCGTTGCGTGTGTCAGAGGTTCAGCTGCGCCAGGCGCAGAAGATGGAAGCCATCGGGCGGCTGGCGGGCGGCGTGGCGCACGATTTCAACAACGTGCTCACGGCCATCTTCGGCTACGTCGACATTCTGCGCGAAGAGATTCCGCCGGACAGCGCAGCACAGCAGGATCTCGCTGAAGTTCGCAAAGCCTCGGAGCGTGCGGCGTCGCTCACAAAGCAACTCCTGGCGTTCAGCCGCCAGCAAGTCCTCGAGCCGGTTGTCCTGAAGCCCAACGCGCTCGTGGAGGATTTTGAGAAGATGCTGCGCCGCCTGATCGGCGAGGATGTGGAGCTGCGGCTGTCGCTCGCGGAGGGCGCCGGCAATGTGCGGGCCGATCCCGGTCAGCTGCAGCAGGTGCTCATGAACCTCGTGGTCAACGCACGCGACGCCATGCCGACGGGCGGAAAGCTGATCATCGAAACCGCGAATGCCGAGCTCAGCGAACAGTATGCCGAGCTGCATCAGCCAGTCGTGCCGGGCGGGTACGTCATGCTCGCGGTCAGCGATACGGGGAGCGGCATGACGCCGGAAATCCGGGGGCGAATCTTCGAGCCGTTCTTTACGACGAAGGAAAAAGGAAAGGG
>QHUQ01000064.1 GCA_003221985.1 Gemmatimonadota bacterium
CGCGCGCGGCGCTGCCCGTCGGCACGATCAGCGAGAGCCGCGGTGCGATCGCGACGCGCGCAGCCGCGCGCCGCAGCTGATATCGATAGTTCAGCGCCGCATCGCCGAGCCCGGTGCTGGACGGACGCGCGGTGCGCTGCAAGGGAACGGTGTAGCTGAGCTGATGCGTCTGCGAGGCGAGCGGCCACTCCTGGGTAAACGTGAACGCCCACGCCGTCGACCGCAGCGCGCGCTGCCAGGCGCTGATATGCTGCACGACGCCCCGCTCCTGGTTGTACGCCTCTTCCATGAGGAAGCTGTTGTCGGCGATGGGGCGAGACTGGGCGACGGCCGGACGGCCTGACGGCCAGACGGCCACGACCGCGAGGACAAGAAGACTAGGGCTTTTCAAGCTGCGGACGGACGTACTTCTCGTAGCACTGCGGACAGTACCCGTGACTGAACTGCGCTTCTGAGCGCTCTTCGACATAGCGCTCGATCGATTCCCACTTTTCGGACGCATCGCGAATGCGTTTGCAGTAGGCGCATATCGGCAATAAGCCCTCGAGATGTTGCACGTGCTGGCGCAGCCCGAGGATCCGCTCGGCGGCCTTGAGCCGGGCGCGCAGCTCGTCCATGTCGATCGGCTTCGTGATGAAATCGTCCGCGCCCGCTTCCATGCCTTCGAGGTAGCGCTTCTTGCCGCCCGTCGCGGTGACCAACAGGAAATAGCTGTAGCGATCGGTCGCCCGCGCGCGCATCCGGCGACACAGCTCAGGGCCATCGACCTCGGGCATCTGCCAGTCGGAGATGACGATCGGGAAGTAACCGAGCTGCAGGTTGGCCCACGCCTCACCGCCGTGCTCCGCTTCGGTGACCTCGTAGCCGAGGCCCTTGAGCACGGCGGTCAACGTCATGCGCGCGACGGCGTCGTCTTCGGCGAGGAGCAGGTTCATCGAGTGCGCCCGGGAGGATTCGAACCTCCGACCAACAGCTTAGAAGGCTGCTGCTCTATCCACCTGAGCTACGGGCGCGTCGCACGCCGGATACAAATTAATCAACCCTCACCACGTCGGCGGCTTCGCCGCCACCCGGGGCACCGCGACCGCAAGCACACGGCCCGTGTTGGACCAGCGCGTGAGCAGGTCCTTGGCCCACAAGATCTCCCAGTCACGCTCCGACTGGGTCTCTACGGTGACGCGCAGCCAGTCGGACGCCGCGGCATAGCGCCGCTGGCTCAATGCCTTGATGCCCAGGTAATAGCTGACCTCGGCGCGGCGGTGCGGCGTGGTCGCCCACAGCAGCAGCGTCTCGTCCGGCTCCATCCCCAGCAGACAACGGCCCGCAATATGATAGAAGCGCGCGTCGGCGCGCCGGTAGAATGCGGTGAGCTGGGCACCGCGCGCCGCATCACGATGTGGATCCTGCAACCAGGCGAGCGTCCGCACCAACCAGTAGTATGAGCCGTCCGCGCCGTCGTCCGGCACCGCCTGCAAATCCCACAGCAAGTCGTACTGGCCGTTCCGGTAGATCGACAACGCCTGGCGCCGCGCCTGCAGGGGTGACCACCGCGTCGCCAGCCAGTCGCGGCCGGCGCCGACCCCGCGTGCCGCGACGACGTAGCGATAGAACTCCACCGCCGCGGCGTCGTCGCCGCGATCATCGCCGCCCACGGGCGGCAACAGGCGTTGCTTCAACGACAGGGCAAGGGCGTAGTAGCCCGAGTCAGCGACCGCCGCGGGCAACGCATCGAGCAACCGGCTGGGAATGGCGGCTTGGGCCAGCGCGTCGAACGCGCTCTCCCCTTCCCCCACCGGCCGGCGCCCAAAGATCCGCGCAAACGCCGGCGCGATCGTGTGCCGCCAGTCGTCATACGAAAGAACGTGCCGCGGATCGTGGAGCGCGGCGGGACCTTCCACGTAGTCGCGCTGCGCCCAGAGCACCTCGGCGAGCGTCACGCGCGCATTGGCCGACCCGGGATAGCGATCCACGGCGCGCTGCGCCAATTCCTCGGCGAGGTCCGTCCGACCCGTCGCGAGCGCGACCAGCGCCGAGCGTTGCAGCACACCCGCTTGATAGCTCCCCTGCAGCGGCTCGAGCAGCGCGTACGCTTCGTTGAGCCGGCCCATGTACTGGTACTGCCGCGCGAGCGCCGTGCTGGCAAAGAGATAATCGAAGCCGCGATCGGGGCCATGGCCCGCGAGCCAGGCGCGACTGACGCGCGCGGCATCGCTGAAACGACGCGTGCGCTCGAGGATCTCGATGTAGCGCCGCCGTTCGTCCCAGTTGTCCGGAGCCTCGGCGAGCAACCGTTCGAATGCCGCGAACGTCGCCACGGTATCGGCGCTGACGTCGAGCAGATAATCCAGGGCCCTGAAGCGGGCCCCGAGCGTCAGGCTGCGATCGCGCGCCTGAGCGGTGAGGGCGCGGGCGTCGCCGCGGTACTGCGCATTCCACACCGCAAGGTCGGGATAATCGACGCTCGCGAGATCCAGCAGGCGGCCATCGAGCCGCTCGGCGAGCGGCACATCACGCAGCTCATCGGTTGCGACCTGCGAGGCCCGCCGCAGCTCGTGCGGCCGGCTATCGAGGCGTACGAACACAGTGCGAGCCGCGGCGATGTGCTCCTTGTCGACGTAATGCAGCAGGTCGTCGATGTCGTCGAGCGAGCGGCGCAAGGCGGGCTCGCTCATGCCGCTCACGGTGCTCAGATCGTCGAGCAGCCGGGCGGCGGAGCCGCGTCCGGCGATCACGGCAGCCCTGCCGCTGCACCAGCGTGCGACACCGGCCCACAGTCCGGGGGGCGGGGGCGGTTCGCCAAAGGCGTTCACGAGCCGCGTCGAGCCGCTCACGGTGGAGAGTCCGTCAACGTAATGAATGCAGGTGCGCTCGAATGCCGCATGGAGCTGCGCGCGGAAATACAGACCATAGAGGTCGCCGTTCAAAAACGGCCCGCCGAACTGCGGGGCCAACGCTCCCAGGTCGGCTTCGAAGTCGACGAGCGCTTTCCCACCATCCGCGCGTGCGCTGAACAGATCGGCCCACGCCACGGCGCCGCGCGGCGCACGTCCCGCGACCAGACGCGCCAGCGCACGGCCCAGGCGCTCGAAGTAGCCGGCGCGTCGCGTGAACGGTGCCAGCTCTCCCGCCAGCGTCGCCGGCATCAGCGAGGCGACGACGGCGTCGGTTTCGAATTCGTTCGCCGTGACGGCGGCGCCCAAGGCACCCGACGTCGGCGTTTCGGTTCCCACGGCGTTCACCGCTTCCTGGAAGTCGCTACTCTCGCCCAGATCGGCGATGGCGCTGACGTATAGATAGCGGCTGAGCGCCGTCGCTTCCGCACCGGTGGCTGCCGCGCGCAGGTCGGCGCGATCGCGCAGCGCAAGCAGACGGGCGGGATCGTCAGCCGGCAGCCGTGCCGCAAGCCGCACGGCGTCCCGCGTGTAGCCCATGTGTTCTGCGAGCAACACGCGGATTCGAGTGATCGAGTCCGCGTACCCCGCGGCACCTGCCAGCGCCGTGGCGGCGAGCGCCCGTCCCACGAGGGGGTCGCCTACGACGTCGACCTTGGGCAGCTGAATCGCGAGCAGCGTCAGACCGGTTGCGGCGAGCGGGAGCCAGGCGGCATGGGACCCGCGGCGCCATCCGGCGTCCACCAGGCGCAGCGCCGCGCTCACCTGCGGCGGATCCACTCGCTCGAGTAAGGCGCGCACCGAATCGCGTTCCGGAACCGATGGGCCGGTGGTGGCGAACGCCAAGTGCGCGACCAGGCGCGCCGCCCAGCTGTTCAGCAGGGCGCTGCCATCGTCGAATCCCGGCAAGTCGGGCAACTCGCCGACCTGCTCACCACGATAGGCGATCGCCCAGCGATCGCCCTTCCAGCTCACCTTCACCGTGTCGGCCGGCTCGCCGGTGGCGAGTCGATGCACGTCAGCCACCGCGTAGAGGAAGCGGGCGTCAGGCGTCAGCACATAGAACTGTTTCAACGCGGCCGGCATCTGCGCTGCGGGCACCTCGAGAATCGATCGGGGCGCGGGGTCGGTGACGTCGATCGCCGGGAGGCCCGGGGCGACCTGCGGGACTGAGGGCGCGTCGCTCGCGCACGCCACGAACGTGGCGGTCAAGGCCAGGAGGGCCAGGCGGATCATGGCGTCACAATATGCGAAAATGCAGCAAAAACGCCCTAGTCCGTTTTCCAGTCATATCGTACCATGTAGGCGGTCATGGCTACCGCCCTCGTGAACGAAGCGCGTCCGGAAGACGCCGTCGCGGCCGACGAGCGCGTCCGCTCCGATCTCGCCCGGCTGCTGCAGGCGCGGCTGGTCAGCGAGAGCCGCCTCGGCGTCTGGGTACATCCGCTCCTCATTACCGTCATCGTGGCCCTATCCTGGCCCGATGCGCCGCACGAGCTCCTGCTCGGCTGGGCCGGCGCGGTCGTGTTCTCCGCGCTGGTGCGGGGCGCGTGGCTGTTTATCTCCTCACGCCGTCGGCTGACCGAGCGCGTGGTCCGTACCGGCGTGCGCGCTACGGTGACCCTGCTTGCCATCACCTGGGGGGTGGGCGGCGCACTGGTGCTGCCGATCGTACCCTTCGAGACCACCGCGCTCCTCCTCGTCGTCCTCGCCGGCCTGATCGCCAGTTCGCTGACGACGCTCGCGGCGGATCCGTTGAGCGTCCGCGGCTTCCTCGCGGGCATCGCCCTCCCCGTCTTCGTCGCGTTGGCGATGAGCGAGCAGAGCCATCATCTCGCGGCCGCGATCGTCG
>QHUQ01000096.1 GCA_003221985.1 Gemmatimonadota bacterium
TTGCCCTCGCCCACGCCCAGCACGGTGAGAAACACGCCGGTGCGGCGCTTTTCCTCGATCAGCTGCACCATCTCGGCATCGCTGGAGGCGCCGACGTTGAAGTCGCCGTCGGTCGCGAGAATGACCCGGTTGTTGCCGCCGCGAATAAAGTTGGCGACCGCTTCGTCGTACGCGCGGCGAATCCCCTCGCCGCCCGCCGTGCTCCCGCCCGCCTCCAGCCGCTCGATGGCGTCGAGGATCTTGTCCTTCTGATCGCCCGCTGTGGACGGCAGGACGAGGCCTGCCGAGCCCGCGTACACGACCATCGCGACATGATCCTTGGCACGGAGCTGATTCACGAGCAGCCGCATCGCCGCTTTCACGAGGGGCAGCTTGTTGGGTGGCATCATCGAGCCGGAGACGTCGAGCAGGAAGACGAAGTTCGACGCGGGGAGATTCTCGACGTTCACGCGCCGCGCCTGCAGGCCGATGCGCACCAGCTGGTGTTGCGGCTTCCAGGGCGCGGGCGCGACCTCGGCATGGATGGCGAGTGGGTCGTCGCCGTCGGGGTCGGCGTAGTCGTAGGGGAAGTAATTGACCAGCTCTTCGATGCGCACCGCGTCGCGCGGCGGCAGCTGGCCGTCCTGCATGATGAAACGCCGCATGTTGCTGTAGGATGCGCGATCGACGTCGATCGAAAACGTCGACAGGGGATCGGCGGCGACCGCGATGAACGGATTTTCGACGATTTCGTCGTACTGCTCGCGGTTACCGGGCTGGCGCTGGTAGCGCCACGCTTCCGTGCTGTCGAACCGCACGCCGTGACCATCGACGACGTACGCGTCGCGTGCCCCCTGGGCCTGGAACATCATCGTCGCTCCGGCTACCTGCCGGGCTATGGGAGCGGACGCCGTGCCCGTCACAATCACTTCCTGCAGCTGGAGCACACTCATCTCCAGGCGGAAATCAACCGTCGCCGTCGCATTCGCCGTGACGCGGATGCCGGACCTCTGTTTGGTTTTGTAGCCAATGAACCGGGCGACGACCGTATGTTTTCCAACGGGAACGTTCGGGATCGAGTAGGAACCGTCCTGCTTTACAATCGCCGCAAACGCGGTTCCCACGACAATCACGCTGGCGTTTGGAATCGGCGCCCCGCTGACGCTGTCTCGCACATGACCGGAAATGGTTCCGGTCTCGACGATCGCCAAAGGTCGTGATGCTGCGAGCAGGCCAACGAGGACAACGAGGAAGCGAACGGGCAGAGCCATGGCCTCTCCTGGTGGCGGTGTCCAGAAGAGACGCTCAGACCTTTGCGGGCGACACAGCCTTTCCGTCTCCACCTTCCCACGGGGTGGGGACGCGCGTCGGCTCGGGCCACGCGATGTCGGGGAAATGGTCGGGACCGTAGCGTCCGGGCTCGCCCTTCTCCTTCCGTCGCAATGCCTTGAGCACCTTTTCCGGCGTGATGGGGACCTCGTCGACCCGCACGCCGACCGCGTCGTAGACGGCGTTGGCGACCGCCGGCATCACCGGCAGCAGCGGCCCCTGGCCGACCTCCTTCGCGCCGAACGGGCCGTTCGGGTCGGGATCCTCGATCAGATAGGTGACCACGTCGCACATCTCGAGCGTCGTGGGACTCTTGTACTCGAGCAGGGACGGAATCTTGTGGACCACTTTGAGATCACCGCGATACGCCATCTCCTCCATCAACGCTTCGCCCAAGCCCATGTAGATCGAGCCTTCCACCTGTCCGATCACAGACGCGGTGTTGATCGACCGGCCGACGTCGTGCGCGATCCAGATCGTCGGCACGCGCACGATCCCGGTCTCGGGATCGACGTCCACCTCGGCGACGCAGGCGCTGTAGGAATACGCCGGCGATGGCCCGACTCCGGCGCCGCGGTACTTCGCCGCGCTCTGGGGCGGCGTGTACGAGCCGACGGTGCCGACCGTTCCTTCCGCGGCCTCGGCCCACTGCACCGCTTCGGCGAATGACACGCCTTTCTTACGATCCTTGCTGTCGAACACGCGGCCGTCGGCGAACGTGAGCCGCTCGCTGGGGACCTCGAGCTTCTTGGCGACATGCACGGCCAGGATCTGGCGCGCCCGTTCGGCGGCTTGCAGCGCCGCATTGCCGCTCATCAAGGTGACGCGACTCGAATAACTGCCCAGATCGACCGGTGTGAGATCGGTGTCGGCCGTGACGACGGCGATGTCGAAGGGATCGACGCCGAGCACTTCCGCGACGATGTAGGCGAGGATCGAGTCCGATCCTTGGCCGATTTCCGTCGAGCCGCAGAACACGGTGACGCCACCACCGCGGTCGCACTTCAGCTGCACGCCGGAGTGCGGCATGTTGTTCCAGTAGATCGGGAGACCTGCGCCCGAGATGTAGCTCGAGCACGCCAGCCCGACCCCACGCCCCCGCGGCAGCTTGCGGAATTTCTTCTTCCACCCCGACCCTTCGACCACCTTCGCGATGCACTGGCCCAGCCCCATCGAGCCGACGCGCAGGTAGTTCGCGGTCAGCGAGTTCGCCGGTACGAGCGTCCTGAGACGCAGCTCGGCGGGATCGAGCTGGAGCGCTTCGGCGATCTTGTCGATGTGCACTTCGAGCGCGAAGCGCGGCTGCGGCGTGCCGTGCCCGCGCTTGGGGCCGCACGGCGCCTTGTTCGTGAACGCGCGCGCGCCCTGGAAGTGATAGCGCGGCACGTGATAGGTGACGGTCTGCAGCGCACCGGTGTAGTAGGTGCTGGCGACGCCGTAGGAGCCGTAGGCGCCGCCGTCCAGCAGCGACCGGAAGTGCATCCCGGTGATCGCGCCGTCGCGCTTCACGCCCGTCTTCACCCACATCAACGTCGGATGGCGGCCGCGATGGCAGTAGAAGACCTCTTCCCGCGTCAGCGTGATCTTCACCGGGCGCCCCGTCAGCATCGCGAACTTGGCGACCGCAATCTCATGATTGAAGGGATCGCTCTTGCCACCGAAGCCGCCGCCGTTCGGCGTCGCGATGACGCGAATCCGGGCGGCCGGCAGCTCCAGCACCTTGGCGAGCGCGCGGTGCACGTAGTGGGGCGTCTGCGTCGAGGTCCACAGCGTCAGCTTGCCGTCCGGTGACCATTGTGCGACCGCGGCGTGCTGCTCCATCGGCAGGTGCGTGTTGCCTTCGAAGAAGAAGAGGTCTTCGCGCACCAGGTCGCCCGCGGCTATCCCTGCGTCGGCGTCGCCGAACTCGAGATCGATCAGCTTGTGGAGGTTGCCGCTGTCGCCGTAGTCGTGGATGCGTGGCTCGGGATGTTCGAGAGCCTCTTCGGCGGAGGCAAACGACTTGAGCGGTTCGTACTCGACCTTGATGAGGTCGAGGGCGGCCGTCGCGGTTTCTTCGGTGGTCGCCGCGACGGCCGCTACCGGATCGCCGATGAAGCGGACGCGATCGACGCACAGCGCGTGCTCGTCCTGGGAGACGGGCAGGATCCCGAACGGAATCGGCAGATCCCGGCCCGTCAGCACCGCCTGCACGCCGTCGAGCGTTGCCGCCGCCGCGGTATCGATCGAGACGATGCGCGCGTGCGGCTCGGTGCTGCGCAGCAGCTTGCAGTACAGCATGCGGGGGAACGCGAGATCGTCGGCGAAGCGCGTCGTGCCCGTCACCTTGGCGACGGCGTCGACTTTGCGCAGCGCCTTGCCGATGACTCTATGCATGCTGCATCCGCGCCGCGGCTAATTCGATCGCTTCATAAATCTTGATGTAGCCCGTGCAGCGGCAGAGGTTGCCGGCGAGCGCGTCCTTGATTTCTTCACGTGTCGGCGTGGGGTTGGCGGCGAGCAGGGCTTCGGCCGCGAGGAGAAAGGCGGGCGTGCAGTAGCCGCATTGCGCCGCGCCCAGATCGGCGAAGGTCTCCTGCAACGGATGCAGCTTCCCGCCCTGCGCCATGCCCTCGACCGTGCGCACCGCGTGGCCGGCGCACGCGAGCCCGAGCACCAGGCAGGAGAGAACCGGCGTTCCATCCAGCAGCACCGTGCAGGTGCCGCACTCGCCCAGCTCGCAGCCGTGCTTCGTGCCGGTGAGTCCCAGATCCTCGCGCAAGACCTCGAGCAATGTCTTGTGCGGGGCGAACGCGACTTCCGCCGGTTCGCCATTTACCGTCAGCGCGATCTTGACTTTCGATTCGTTGCTCATGGACACGAGGTAATCTAGCTTTTGGGCTTCCCTGAACGGGAGAGATCGGTAATGATCGTGGCGGTTCAGCGGTTGAGCGGTTTGGCGGTTGGAATGCTTGGCGGAATTGTCCTTCTAACCGTCCAACCGCCGAACCGCTTAACCGCCCAGGATTACCGAGCCCAAGCCATTCGCATCCTCCGTACCGTCCCCCTCATCGACGGCCACAACGACCTCGCCGACGCCATCCGTGAGCGAGGGGGCCTCGATTCGGTCGATCTTGCCGTCAGCCAGCCGAAGCTGATGACCGACATCCCCCGGCTGCGCGGTGGCCGGGTGGGCGGCCAGTTCTGGGCGGCGTACGTGCCTGTCACGACAATGGATTCCGGGCCTCATCCTGCGGTGTACGCGCTCGAGCAGATCGATCTGATTCAGCGCTTCTGCGCCCGCAACGCGCGTGCGATGGCGATGGCGACGACGGCGGCGGCGGTCGAGCGCAATTTCGCAGCCGGCAAGATCTCGTGCTTGATCGGTATCGAAGGCGGCCACGCGATCGAGAACTCGCTCGGGGCGCTGCGGATGTTCGCGCGCCTCGGGGTGCGGTACATGACGCTCACCCACTGGCGCACGCTCCAGACGATGTCCGACGCGATCCATACGTCCCGCGCGCCGGTCATCTTCTCGCACTCCTCGGCGCGCGCACTGGCGAACCACGCACGCGACGTGCCCGACTCCATTCTGAAGCTCGTGGCCGGCAATCGCGGGGTCGTGATGGTGAACTTCAATCCGGGATTCGTGTCGGAGGCGGTGCGCACTTACGAGGACAGCATGACCGCGTGGTCACGCGCGCTGCGCGAGGCGGGCGCCGATTCCGCGACACGCACGGACTCGATGCGCGCCTGGGAGGCGCGGGCGCCGCACGCCACGCTGGCGCAGGCGGCCGATCACATCGAGCACATCCGCCAGGTCGCGGGCATCGACTGCGTGGGAATCGGCTCCGATTTCGACGGCATTACGGAGGTGCCGGTCGGCCTGGAGGACGTCTCGAAATTTCCCGATCTGATCGCCGAGCTGTTGCGGCGCGGGTGGACGGAAGCGGATGTGAAGAAAGTGGCGGGACTGAATACGCTGCGGGTGATGCGGGAGGCAGAGCGCGTCGCGGTCGAGATGCGGCGGACGCGGCGGTAGACAGTAGCGGCCCCGGTCGCCATGTTGTCGGCAGCCCCTTTTCGCGAGGTCGGGAAGATGAGACGGCCCGCACAAGCAGTGATCGTCCACGGCGTGGCGGGTGGACTCCTCGCTGGATTCGTCGTCGTGCTGTGGTTCCTCGTTGCGGACACGGTGGCAGGTCAACCCTTCCGTACGCCCAGGCTGCTCGCTGGGATGCTCCTGAACCAGGAGCTCGCACAGGTCACGCCCCGGCTCGTCGCCGCTTACACCGTGCTGCACTTCGGCGTCTTTGTCGTTTTGGGAGTGGGGATGGCGTGGCTGAGCGCGGCCTTACCGGCGCCTTCGCGCCTGCTGCTCGGCCTTCTGTTCGGGCTGCTGCTGCAAGAAGTCGTGTTCTATGTCGGCCTGGGCCTGCTGCATGCTCCACACCTCAGCGTGATTCCCTGGCCGCATGTCGTCGGCGCGAACATCGCCGCCGGGCTGGTGCTCATGAGCTATTTGCATTACGCGGAAGGCGATCCCCGGCCGCTCGGCGTTGGGCTCGCGGCCCTGCGGGATCATCCCGTCCTCGCGCGTGGGGCGGTCACCGGGTTGATCGGCGCGGGCGTCGTCGCGGTTTGGTTCTTCGTTCTGGATCTCCTGACCGGCAAGCCATTCGGCACTCCAGCGGCGCTCGGCTCTGCGCTGTTGCTCGGTGCGGCAGGCCCCGGCGAGATCGTCGGTACTTTCGGCCTGGTCGCGGCCTACACCGTCGTCCACATTGCCGCGTTCGTCATCGCCGGGATCGTCTTCGTTGCCCTGGCGGAGCAGGTTGAGCGAGTCCCCGCAATGGCGCTGCTCGTCCTGCTCACTGCGATCCTGCTCGAGGCCCTCGTGCTGGCGACAATCGGAGTTGGAGCGGAATGGGTGCTGGGGACCGTCGGGTGGTGGACAGTCGCCGTTGCGAATGTCCTGGCCGTGTTGGCGATGGGGTGGCAGGTGTGGCGGACGCATCCCGCGCTACAACGGCGGTTGTTAGAGCATCCACAGCTTCGGGTTTAGATGAGCAGGGGCGCAGCATGCTGCGCCCCTGCAATTCATCCCGCAGCCGTACTACAGCCCGCGTTCTAAGCCTAACGACACCCCGCGGCGTGACAACACCGGCCGCGAGCGGATCGCGCTCACGTCGAACCGCAGCGTCATGCCGCTGCCCGCGTTGTAGCGGATTCCCGCCACGCCGGTCTGCGTCTTGAGCGATTGGACCGCTCCACCCACCAGATAACTCTCGCGTCCCGCCGCTCCGAGCAGCGACACCGTCGTGCGCCGCGTCAGCGAGCGAGTCGCGCGCAGCGACACCGCCGTGTCGGTGCGACGCGAC
>QHUQ01000097.1 GCA_003221985.1 Gemmatimonadota bacterium
CCGGTGCCCGTCGTCACCGTGCACGCTTCCCGCCACGGCCTCGGCGGCGCCGCGAACGTCGCCGCCAACGTCGCCGCGCTCGGCGCCGAGTGCCGGCTCGTGGCGGTGGTCGGCCAGGATCAGCGCGGTGAGTCGGTGCGGGCCGAGCTGGACGACCTGCGCCTCAGCGCCGACTACCTCGTGGTCGACGCCGCGCGTCCCACCACGTCGAAGACGCGGGTCGTCGCGCGCGGCCAGCAGATGCTGCGGATCGACGAAGAGATCGAGGACCCGATCTCGGCCAAGGTCATGGAACAGCTGGCGCGGGCGCTGGAGCGGGCGCTGGGGGATGCCGACGCCCTGCTGATCGAGGACTACAATAAAGGAACCCTGGTGCCGCAGGTGATCGAGCGGGGGCTGGCGCTCGCCAGGAAGCGCAGCCTGCCGGTCGTGGTGGACCCCAAGTTCAAGAACTTCTTCGCCTATCGTGGCGCGACGGTGTTCAAGCCCAACCGCCGCGAGCTGGAACTGGCCATGGGGGCCGCGCTCGATCTCGCCCACCCCGACGCGCTGCCCCTCGCCCTCGGGAAGCTGGCGGTCGACAATCTGCTGCTGACGCTCGGCGCCGAAGGGATGTTGCTGGCGACGAAGGATGGCCAGATCACGCGCATTCCCACGATGGCGCGGGAGGTGTTCGACGTCTCGGGCGCCGGCGATACGGTCACGGCCTGGGTCGGGACGGCCCTCGCCGCCGGGGCCGATGTCCGCGAAGCGGCGCACGTCGCGAACTTTGCGGCGGGGATCGAGGTCGGAAAAGCGGGCGTCGCCACGGTCTCACCGGCTGAAGTGCTATCGGTGCATGAGACCTATTACGATCAGCTTGGGAAGTTGCGGAGAGAGGGGTTGTTATAATGCGAAATGCGAAATGCGGAATGTAAGGGTTGGTGTCTAACGATCTCCCCTTTCAATTCCGCATTCCGCATTTCACATTCCGCATTGGTTCAGGGCCCTTAGCTCAGCGGTTAGAGCAGCGGACTCATAATCCGTAGGTCCCAGGTTCAAATCCTGGAGGGCCCACTGACTACTAACGCCCAATGTCCAAGGAACAATGATCAATGATCCGCGATCATTGGACATTGATCATTGATCATTGATCATTGATCATTGATAATTGGTCATTCCGACGGGCCGAAGGCCCGAAGGCCCGGGTGGCTAGCTCAGCTGGTTAGAGCGCCGGTCTCACATACCGGAGGTCACAGGTTCGAGTCCTGTGCCGCCCACTGTCAAATGCGAAATGCGCAATTCGAAATGCGGAATTGAACGGAGAGGTCGTGCGCTTAGCGAAACCAGCCCATAAATTCCGCATTCCGCATTCCCCATTTCGCATTCAATCCTGATGCGTCGCGTTTTAGTTCTC
The DNA here is from genome assembly GCA_003221985.1 of Gemmatimonadota bacterium. The sequence continues at coordinate 1,397 of QHUQ01000097.1, forward strand.
TCCCACACGTATTTGCAGCCAGCCCACCGGGGCAAGTTGCGCGCGTTGGCAGCCCGGGGGCTGGAGGTCACCGTCGCCATTCCGCAGCGCTGGCGCGAGCCGTGGTTCGGCCGGCCGATCGACGTCGCGTGGGAGCGGCAGGGCGGCCTCGAGGTCTTTCCGCTCCCGGCGCGCATGGGCAGCAAGGGCGATCTCCTCAAGATCACGTACGGCCGCCGCGCGCTGAAGGCGCTGCTGCGCGACCGCCGTCCCGATCTCGTCCAGGTCGAAGAAGAGCCGAGCACGCATGCCGCGAAGCAGGTGTTCGGCGCCGCGCGCCGCTTCGGCATTCCCGTCGTGCTGTTCACGCACCAGAACGTCGCGCTCGACCAGGGGTGGTGGGCGCACTGGAAGCAGCGGCGCATGTTGCGCAAGCTCAGCGGCGTCGTGGCGGGCAGCGATCTCGCCGGCACCATCGTGCGCCAGCACGCGCCCAATCTCCCCATTACCGTGATTCCGCAGCTCGGCGCCCTCGCCCCGCACGAGCCGCAGCACGTGCCGCACGAAGGGCTCGCGATCGGCGCCGTGGGCCGTCTGGTCCCGCAAAAGGGACTCGATAATTTGTTGCAGGCGCTGGCGACGCTGCGCGGCGCCAAGTGGCGCCTCACGATCGTGGGCGACGGCCCCGAACGGGAACGGCTGGAAGCGCTGGCGAGCGAGCTGCGCCTGGCGGCGCGCGTGCGCTGGACCGGCGGCCTGCCCGGCGAGCAGGTCGCGAATCTCTGGCCGGACCTCGACGTCCTGGTGCAGCCCTCGGTCGCCGGACCCGAGTGGCGTGAAGCCAATGGACAGGTCCTCATGGAAGCGATGGCCAACGAAGTCGCCGTACTCGGCTCCGACAGCGGCGTGATTCCGGAGCTGATTGGCGACGCGGGTGTCGTGGTCCCCGCCGGAGACGTGCAGGCGCTCGCGGCAGGTCTCGAAAAAGTGAGTGATCAAGCGACCAGGCGATCGCTCGCACAAGCAGCACGCGCCCGAGCACTCCGACTTTACTCGGACGATGCTATCGCTGAACGCACATTGCAGTTTTGGCAACAGATTGCGAAATAGCTATTCCCCTGTGAACCGCTCAGGCGTCTTAGCGTCTTGGCGCCTTCTATCGACGGGGTGCTAGTGCCGTCTGTCCTGTTGGTGCCAGATCTTCCCCTCGAACGTTGGGCGTCAATGGACAAGTACGCCCACCGCCTCCACGACTGGCTCGAGTCGGGCGACTTCGGCTTGAGCGTGCGGTTGGCCGCGCACATCGGCGCCCTCACGCGCGATTCCGTGGGACGGCGGGGGGGGGGCTCGGCAGCCGACCAGCGTAGCGACCGCCGCAAGGCGTTCGTGCGCTGGTGGACGCAGCCGGTCGATCCGTCGCGCGTGATCCTGCCGGGTCCGTTCCACGGCCCGCAGCAGTGGGCGGCTCGATATTACTTCTATCCTTGGCGCGTGAAGCGCGAAGCGAAGCGGGTTGATCTGGTGCACGTGCTCGATCACAGCTACGCGCACATGATCGAGCCGGCGGGCCGGCGCCCGGTCGTCGTGACGGTGCACGACCTGATGCCGGTCGTCGTGCTGCGCTCACCGACCGGCGTGGGGGGCTGGCGCGAAGGCGTGCGCAATCGCTTCCTGCGCCAGGCGCTCAAGGCGTTGCGGCAAGCGGACTCGTACATCGTCGGGACGGAGTGGCTGAAGCGCGAGCTGGCGACGTGGCTGGGCGATGACAAGAACATTTACGTCGTGCCGTTCGGGGTGGATCGCGCGTTCTTCGGCGAGTCGGCGGTGGCGCGCGAGCGCGGCCGGCGCGAGTGGCGCATTCCCGAAGAGGCGTTCGTCGTGCTGCACGTCGGCAGCACCGTCGACCGCAAGAACGTGCCGCTCGTGATTCAGACCGTCGCCCGGCTGCGCCAGCAGACCGACGCGTATCTGTTGCAGGTGGGGGGCCGGCTCACGCCCGAGCAGGAGCAGCTGATCGAGCGGCTCGACCTGCGGAGCGTGGTGCGCAGCGTGGCGTCGGCGGACGAGACGGGGCTGCGGCGCGCCTATCGCACGGCCGACGTGCTGCTCTTTCCTTCTTTATATGAGGGCTTCGGCTTCCCCGTGCTCGAGGCGTTCGCCTCGGGGTTGCCGGTCGTCACGTCGGGCGCGGGTGGCCTGAAGGAGGTCGCGGGGGACGCCGCGATCGTCGTGGAGGGCCGCGATCCGGGTGGCTACGTCGAGGCGCTGGAGCGGTTGTCGGAGGACAGCGACGAGCGGGAAGAGATGATCCAGCGGGGCTGGGCGCGGGCGCGGCAGTTTACGTGGCAGAAGACGGCGGCGCTGACGGCGGAGGTGTACAAGACGCTCTTCTAGTCAGCCAAGGATTTCGTCGGTCGTGATTTCGGTGTCCGGCAACTGCATGGGCCGCAGTGTCTCGCCGCGTCTGACTCTCAGGAGCTGTCTGTAGCCATCCGCACCGGGATTGCGATATGCACTGATGCTGTCCGTGTTCAGATCGACCAGCCAAACCTCAGGGATCCCGGCTTCCGCATATGCCGGAATCTTCACGTCGCGGTCGTACGCGAGCGACGAATCAGCCACTTCGATGATCAGCAGCACATCTTGTGCAGTCGCATGCCAGTGACCCCCCAGGCCGGCGGCAGGGCGCAGAATGGCGATATCGGGCTGCGGCTCCCACCGTGGATCGAGCAGGACGGGGTTTTGCATGCTGACGGCGACGGGCAGCTCCGTGCGACGTGCGAGGAAGGTGTTGGCGCAGGACGCATGCGGCATGTGCAGCGCCGATAGGGCTCATCGCGACGATCTGGCCGTTGACCAGTTCGACGCGATCGTCCTCGTGGAACACGCCGAGCTCGCCGAGCTTGTGATACTTCTCGACAGTGAACGCGCCCTGCAGCAGGCGCTGTGGAGGAGCCATGAGCACAATATCGACTCGGGAAAATGGCCGAGTCAATGTCGGGCGCCTTCGCGTCCGGGCCGGCATCAATCGAACGCCGCGTGGGGCTCAGGAAATTCAGTATCTTTTGATGGGAGGCGGCAATGAAACGGTTAGTACTTCCTGGTCACAGCACGTCCGATGCAGGAGTGGGAGATTTTCGAGTATCCATCCAGATAGCGCGGGCGAAGGGCGAACGCGTCGAACCGTTGCGAGCGCTCGTCGACACCGGTTCCACCTTTACATGGATCCCGCGAGATGTGCTCGAACGTCTCGGCGTCAGTCCGGAGCAGGAGTGGCCCTTCGAGTTGGCCGACGGGCGCGAACAACGCTACCCGGTGGCGTGGGTGCAGATCAGA
>QHUQ01000098.1 GCA_003221985.1 Gemmatimonadota bacterium
TGTCGGCTGGCCGACATTTCGTCCAAGTCGTTGCTGCTGCAGGTGGTTAGGCAGAACACTCCCGAGAAAATGACGGCGCTCATCGAAACGATCACCAGTCGCGGCGGGGCCACGCGCCAGCAACTGCGCGAGGCGGCGGCGAAGCCGAAAGCCGGACGTCCGAAGCATTACGTCTTTGCCTTCCGGCCGCCGAGCAAGGCCTTCAACCTGAAGTTGAGCTTCAACAAGAGCCGTGCGTCACGCGACGAGGTGATCGACGCGCTCGAAACGATCCTGCGCGACCTGCGCAAAAGCAAGTAAGACGTCCACTTCCGGCACCGCCAGCTCGATCGGCCGATGCGGCGGATGGCGCTCGACTTCGACTGCACGCTCGTCGAACACGGCGACGAAGAACGCCACCGCCTCGCCGGGCCCCACCCTGAGGTCGGCCAGCGGTAAGGCCAGCTCGAGCACCGTGCCGGCGGCAACCGTCGCGCCTCCCGGACCCCGCTCCAGCCAGAACGGTTCGGCGGGCTGCCGATCCCAGAACGTCCCGGCCGGCCGGCCGGCGACCTGGCGGACCGAGAAGCGAAGGCCCGCGGGCGAAAAGAATTTCAGGGAGAACTCCCGCCCGTCCGCCAGAAGGTCCAGCACGCGCTGGGTCGCGTCCACCCGGACGAACATCCGCTCATCGTCGAAGCCGAAATGCACGAGCGTCACCACGGCCGGCCGACGGTCCGTCTGGTGCATGGCGCCCGCCACCTCGCGGATCTCCAACGTGCCGGCGCCGAGCCATTCGAAGTAGCTCGTCTCCTCACCGTCGAGCGCCGGCGCCAGCAGCGCCGTCGGCTCGGTCTGGGTGCCGGCCGAAGCCCCCGTCGAGATGTTGCTGACGAAGAGCTCGTCGGGGACGGGCGCCTTGAGTCGGCCGTAGGCGTTCCGCACATGGCGGCGGAACAGATCGTCGAACTCCAGATCGTGCGCGGACGAGTGATCGTCGCCGTACCACCAGAACCAATCACTGCCTTCGGCGATGAGCATTTCTTCGCGCGCCTCGGCCACCGCCGACGCGTCGACCCCCGCGCCGCCCGACGCCGATACCCGCTCCAGCGCCGCCCGCGCGTCCGCGAGCTGGCTCCAGCCTTTGTGGTCGTCCTGGTGCCCGATCCAGATGTAGAAGTTCGCGTCGATCCACCGCCGGTCCTGTCCCGATAGCGGCGGCCCGCCTCGACCAGCCGGGAGACGAAATCGTCCGCGGCGGTTTCCGCCGGCCAGCCTGAATAGGTGAAGCCGATGAGATCCGACAGCACGTGATCACGAAAGGTGCACGCGACCGTCGCGCCGCCTGCGCGAATGATGTATGGCGTATAGAGGCGCTCGGGCAGCTCCACGTGGCCGTAGTCGTCACGCGAAAAGGTGACGCCGAGCGTGCGCGCCAGGATCAGCTCGTCGGTGGCCATCCACCGAAAACCGGCTCGCGCCACCAGCGGCACCATGGCGTCGGACACCGACCCCTCGGATGGCCACAACCCGACGGGCCGGCGACCGAAGAGCCGCTTGTGGGACGCCGATGCGCGCTCGAGCTGCTCGGCGGCGTCTTCCGGATGCTGGAATCGCAGGCGCGGCATGCGCGAATCGGGATGGGTCCGGAGGTAAATGTCCGTGTCGCACAGGAGCGGCAGGATCGGATGGTAGAACGGGGACGCGGACAGCTCGATCTGTCCGCGCGCCGCCGCGTCCCGATACTCGGGGATCACCTTGTTCAGCAACTCGAGCTCGACGCGGCGCAGCACGGCCTTGTCCTCTTCCGAGAAGCCGCGGCCCTTGGCGACGAGCGCGCGAACGCGAGCGTCGTTGTCCAGATACAGCGGGTCGATCCAGGCCAGCTTCTGCCACACCTGCAGGTCGCGCAGATCGTCCGGGCTGAAGCGCGCGGCCGCCGTGCGCCGGTCGGCTGGCGTCGGCTCCGAGCCGCCGCGCCGCGCGAGAAGCTCCCCGTAGCGGGGGTAGATGTCGATCATGTGCTGGCGCTGGGCGTGGAAGAAGTTCTCCAGGACGAAATCGATGTCGTGGTGATCGAGCGCCGCGGCCGGCTTGAGACTCAGCTCGAGATACCGGTCACGGGCGCGGTCCTCGGCAAACGCCTCGAGCTGCACGAGCAGCGACGGGACGAGGTTGAACGTCATCTTGACGTCGGGACACTCGCGCAGGATGGCCACCATGCCGTAATAGTCCTTGAGGGCGTGCAGCCGGACCCACGGCAGGATGTGCTCGTGGGTCGCGAGGTCCTCGTAATACGGCTGGTGCATATGCCACAGGATGGCGACACGGGTCATACGTTGTAGTCTAGTGCTGGTGAAGATTCTGGAGCGATACATCGTGCGGGAGGTCGTGCCACCTCTGCTGCTGGCACTGCTCCCGCTCACCTTCGTCCTCATGATGCCGCCAATGCTCCAGAATGCCGCGGCGCTGATCGAGAAGGGCGTTCCGTGGGCGGTCGTGCTCCGGGTGCTGATGACGCTCACGCCCCAGGCGCTGAGCGTCACGATCCCGATGGCGCTCCTCTACGGCGTCCTCTTCGGCCTCGGGCGGCTCTCGGCGGACCGCGAGTTCGTGGCGCTGCAGGCGTGCGGCGTCTCCATCTTCCACGTGCTGCGGCCGATTGCCCTCCTCGCCGGGCTCGCCTCGGCGGCCACGGCCTATGAGACGATCATCGCGCTGCCCGACGCCAACCAGTCCTTTCGCGAGATCACATTCGACATCGTCGCGTCGGGCGCGGAAAGCGACATCAAGCCCCGCGTGTTCTTCACGAGCTTCCCGAACCGGGTCCTCTACGTGCGTGACATCCAGCGGGCGACCCTCTGGCGGGACGTGTTCCTGGCCGACTCCACGCAGCCCGATCGGACGATGGTGTATGTGGCGAGGCAGGGACGTCTGGTGATCGACCGTGCGAAGAAGACGGTGGAGCTCGTCCTGGACGACGGTACGGTGCACACGACGTTTCCGCACCAGCCCGGGAAGTATGACGGCGGCTACGGGACGCCGAATTACAGCCAGCTCTATACAATTCAGCAGAAGTTTTCCCTCCCGGCCGCGTGTCTGGTGCTGGGGCTGATCGGGGTCGCGCTCGGCGCGAGCAACAGCAAGGAGGGCAGGGTCGGCAGCTTCGCCGTCGGCACCGGCGTCGTCTTCGTGTACTACGTCCTGCTCTACTCGTCGCGCGGGATCGCGCTGGCGGGACGGCTGCCTCCCGGGCTCGCGCCATGGCTCGTCAACGTCGTGCTCGGCGCGGCGGGCGTCGCACTCGTCCTGTGGCGCGCGAGGTCTGCCGACCAGCCGATTCGGTTCAGCATCCCGACGGCCTGGCGGACGCGCGCGCCGGTGGCCCCGGGAGGTGCGGCCGGCGCCGCCGGCCGCCGCCCGGTCGTGCTCGTCATCCGGATTCCCCGCGTCGACTGGCCGCGTCCACGCCTGCTCGACATCTACATCGCGAAGCAGTATCTGTCGATCTTCGTGCTCGCGTTCGTGGCGCTCGTCGGGATCTTCTACATCTCGACGCTCATCGATCTGGCCGACAAACTGTTCGGCGGCGTCGCCACGACGGGCATGCTGTTGCGGTATTTCTATTTCGCGACGCCTCAGTACGTGTACTACATCATCCCGATGGCGGCGCTGGTCGCGACGCTCGTGACGGTCGCCGGCCTCACGAAGAACAGCGAGCTGGTCGTCATGCGCGCCTGTGGCATCAGCCTGTACCGATCAGCCATGGCGCTTCTCTTGTTCGGAGTCGCGTTCAGCGGTGCCCTGTTCGCGCTCCAGGAGCAGGTGCTGGCCGAGTCGAACCGGGAAGCCGCGCGGCTGAACGGCATCATCCGCGGCTATCCGGTCGCCGCGTTCGGTCTGCTCAGCCGGCAATGGATCGTCGGCAGGGGCGGGGACATCTATCACTACGAGATCTTCGATCCCCGGACGAACCACTTCAGCAAGCTGTCGATGTTCCATCTGAACGAGAACGGCTGGACGCTCGAGACGCTGACCTACGCCGCCGATGCGTGGCCGGCGAAACAGGCGGGCACGGACGAGGAGCCGGCACCGGCGTGGATGGCGCGCGGCGGTTGGACGCGGGAGTTCACGACCGCCACCCGTCGCAACGCGTCCCGGCCGGTGGTCAACTACAAGCCGTTCACCGAGCGGGCGCTCTCGCTGGAGCCGCCGGCGTACTTCAAGACCGAGGAGCCCGACGCCGATCGCATGACGTACGGACAGCTCAAGACGTACGTCGCCGGGCTTCAGGCCAGCGGATACCACGCCGTGCCCTATCTGGTGCAGCTCCATCAGAAGGTCGCCTTCCCGGTCGTCACGCTGATCATGACGCTCCTCGCGGTGCCGTTTGCGGCGGCGATCGGCCGCAGCGGCGCCCTCTACGGTATCGGGGTCGGCCTCGTGCTCGCGCTCGTGTACAGGATGGCGGTCATCGTCTTCGGCGCGCTCGGTGCGGGAGGATCCCTGTCACCCATCCTCGCGGCCTGGGCGCCGAACATCATCTTCGGCGCCGCCGCGGTCTACATGCTGCTGACGGTCCGCACTTAGGAATTCGGAATTAAGAATTTGGAATTTGGAATTCGTGGCCGGCATTCCAAATTCCAAATTCCGAATTCCAAATTCCAAATTCCTATTACCGCTGCAGTTCGGCTCGCTTGATCCAGATTCGTCCCGAATCACCCATCTTGGTGTGCGTCGCGTCCACGACGAACAAGAGGCTGCGGATGCTCTCGAGCGCAGGCGTGGACGCATGGGTCTCACCCACCGGGGTCAGGTCGTCGAAGTAGACCGTCCGTTGCTGCTCGACGGTATCGACGTAGACGGCCCGCTGCCAGCGGTCGCCGGCCGGCTGCCCTTCTCCTCCACGCAACTGGACCGAGATCCGCATCGGGTGCTCTGCGCGAATCGAGAACGTCAGGCGGTCGTAGGGCGTCCCGCGCGGCGTGTCGAACGCCAGTGCGGCAACCTGGCCGACCGAGGCGCCGCCGGACAGCCCGTACCGGAACCGCAGCTCGGCGCCGCCGACGGTCGGCGCCGTCTCGACCGCGGCGAGAGACGTCGGGTCGTGCTCGACGCGCCAGCCCGCGGCCGATCTGCCGTCGAAGATCGGCAGGCTGGCGGCCGCCGGGGAGCGCGTCGGCGGCCTCGCCGGTGGCTCGCTGCCGCGTACGTAGATCGCGTTGCTCCTGATCCAGACCACCGGGCTCGGGCGGTCGGTCGAAAGGATTTCGACCCAATAAACGGCCGGCTCGCCGGACGCCGGCACCGTGAAATCCTGCTCGTGGTGATCGCCGCTGAGCTCTGTGGCGCCATTCCAGACCTTCGTCGTGAAGCCCGGCGGCGCATTGCTGCGGACGCGTAAGCGCACCGGGCCGCCGGCGCCGAGCTCATCGCCTTCGTGGACGGTGCCGTGCTCATTGGTCGCGGTGAGCGCGAACGACGCCGGGGTGGCAATGCCGTCGATCGCCGTGTACGAATGCCCGCCGCGAATCGCGCGCATGACAATGGCGGCGTCCACCGATGCGATGCCTGAAAGCGCGCGGTCGGGCCGCACGTGGATCGACATGACGCGGAACGACGGCTCGTAGCCCGGGAGCGGCAACGCGTATCGGCTGTTACTCGGATCGTCCCGCAGGTCGAGGCGGGCGTGCGCGTCGATGCCAGCCAGCGTGACAACGCGGCGCCGCGTCGCGAGCGCGGCCCACCTGTAGGCCAGCGCATCGCTCGCCTGAATCAATCCGGCGATGGTTTCCGCGGGTCGGAACGGATAGTCCAGAAGCGCGGCGGCGAGGCGCCGTCGCGCATGCCACGTGGAGCCCGGTGTGCTCGACTTCGGCGATCGAATCGCCGCCGTCGCCTGTTGTGTCCAGAGACGCCAGCTGGTGTCCGGATTCAGCAGCTCGATCCCATCGAACGGGGCGGTCCATTCCTGCCAGCGCAGCTGCGGCTTCGGAGAATCCGGATGCGCTGCGATGCCGAACCCCCCGAGCCGGCGAACGTCCTCCACGACGTCGCGCGCCTCTCCGTGGAGCGGATAGGGCGAGGCCGGCATGTCGAGCGCGACGTAATGACCGCCGGTCGTGCTGATCTCCACGCCGTCGAGACAGAGGACGCCCGAGCGATACACCGGCGGATCGGGTCTGCGCGTTGCATCGCCGTGATCGGTGAAGACGACGAACTTCAATCCGGCGCGCGCGGCGGCCGCCGCAATCTCGTCGGGCGGGCTGAGACCGTCGGATCGATTCGTGTGAACGTGGACGATGCCGGGAAGCGTGCCGTCGGTGGGCGCGGCCAGCGCGAGCCGGCGCGGCGGGAGGGTGACGCCGACCAGGACGGCGACGGCGGCCACGATGGCCGCCGTCACCAGCAGAAACTTCTTCACCTGACCAGGATGATCGGCTACGGGCTGCTGACTATCGACCGCTACAGGCCCGCATGCGATTTGAGGACGGCGGCCTTATCGGTGCGCTCCCAGGTGAACTCCGGCTCGGTGCGGCCGAAGTGCCCGAAGGCGGCCGTCTTCTTGTAGATCGGACGGCGGAGGTCGAGCTCCTCCATGATGCCGCGCGGCGTCAGCTTGAAGTGCTCCCGCGCGAGCTTCGTGATCTTTTCCTCGGGAATCCGGCCGGTGCCCTCGGTATGCACCATCACCGACACCGGGTCCGCGACGCCGATCGCGTAGGCGAGCTGGACGAGCGCCCGCTCGGCGATGCCGGCCGCGACGACGTTCTTCGCGATGTAGCGCGCCATGTAACACGCCGATCGGTCGACCTTCGTGGGATCCTTGCCCGAGAACGCGCCGCCGCCGTGCGGGGCCGCGCCGCCGTAGGTGTCGACGATGATCTTGCGGCCGGTGACGCCGGCGTCGCCGTGCGGGCCGCCGACCACGAACCGTCCCGTCGGGTTGACGTAGATCTTGGTGTTGTTGTCCATCAGCTCGCCGGGAATCACGCGGTTGACGATCTTCTCGACGATGTCTTCCTTCATCGTCTCCTGCGTGACGAGCGGGCTGTGCTGGCTGGACACGACGACGGCGTCGACGCGCACGGGCCGGTTTCCGTCGTACTCGACGGTGACCTGCGACTTGCCGTCGGGCCGCAGGTACTCGAGCACGCCGTCGCGCCGGGCGCACGACAGGCCCTTGGCGAGCTTGTGCGCCAGCATGATGGGCATTGGCATCAGCTCTTCGGTCTCGGTGCACGCGAAGCCGAACATCAGGCCCTGGTCGCCCGCGCCGCCGGTGTCGACGCCCATCGCGATGTCGGGCGACTGGCTGTGGATCGACGACAGCACGGCGCAGGTCCCGCCGTCGAAGCCGTATTTCCCGCGGTTGTAGCCGATCTCGTTGATCGTCGACCGCACGACTTCCTGAAAGTCCACGTACGCGCTCGTCGTGATTTCGCCGGCGACCACCGCGAGGCCCGTGGTGACGAGCGTTTCGCACGCGACGCGGCTGACCGGATCCTGCGTGAGGATCGCGTCGAGGATCGCGTCCGAGATCTGATCGGCGATCTTGTCCGGATGCCCTTCCGTGACCGATTCAGACGTGAACAGGTGTCGTCCCTTACGGCTCATGCCGGCTCCTTCGGAGTCTGGAGGATTCGAGACAGCCAAACACATTACTGTAGCAGAGTCAGCCCCGGGGGTGGAAGCGATCGTAGATGGTTCGGAGCCGGGCCGCCAACACATGCGTGTAAATCTGCGTCGTCGACAGATCGGCGTTCCAGAAGCCGACGCGGCTGAGCGGACCACCGCGCGCGTTGAGGAACAGGCGCGGCGACGCCCGCCCGCTCAGCAGCCCGCGGCGTGCGTCCGACTGATACCTCCGGATCCAGACGCTCGCCTGGTCGCCGATCGGCACCAGCCGCTCCTTGCGGCCCTTGCCGATGCAGGTCAGGTAGTGCTCCTCGAGATGCAGATCGGCCACCCGTACGCCGACCAGCTCGGTGACGCGGAGGCCCGTGGCGTAGAGCAGCTCGATCATCGCGCGGTCGCGGAGGCCGCGCGGCGTGGCGACGTCCGGCTGCGCGATCAGCCGATCCACTTCCTCGAGCGAGAGGAACTTCGGCAGCGCGGGCCACGCGCGCGGCGGCTGAAGGTCGTCTGCCGGGTTTCGATCGAGGCGCCGATCGAGCATCAGAAAGCGGTAGAAGCCGCGCACGGCGGCGACGGCACGCGCGACCGACCGCGGCGACAGGCCGCGCGTCATCTGCCGGCGGACGAATGCCTCGAGCGCCGCGCGATCCAGCGTCTCGGGCCGGCCGCCGATCTCGTCAGCGAACGCCGCAAGCGCGGACAGATCTCTCGCGTAGCTCTCGAGCGTGTGGCGCGCGAGCCGCCGTTCGACGCGCAGGTGGTCGAGATACGCCCGAATCATCGAGGGCTATGATAATATTCGCGGTTTGTTCGCGAGGTCCTGACGGTCATGCCTGTGCGGTCCAAGTGGCAGTCTCTTCCCACCGAGCAGATCAACCCCGCCACGCTCGCCATCGACAAGCTCTCCCCGGCCGACATCGTCGAAGGCATGCTGAACGAAGACCGCAAGATGCTGGCGGCGGTCCAGCGCGAGAAAGAGCGGATCGTCGTCGGCGTCGAGATCGTCACGCAGGCGCTCAGGAAGAACGGCCGCATCATCTTCGTCGGCGCCGGCACCAGCGGCCGGCTGGGCGTGCTCGAGTCGGCTGAGATGCCGCCGACGTTCGGCACGAGCCCCGACCTCGTGCAGGCGATTATGGCCGGGGGCAAGGGCGCGATTCTTCGAGCGCGTGAAGGCGTCGAAGACAACTACGAAGAGGGCGCGCGATCGATCAACCGGCTGCGGCCCACGAAAAAGGACGTCGTCATCGGGGTATCGGCGAGCGGCATGACACAGTTCGTCCGCGGCGCGCTCACCCGCGCGCGCAAGGC
>QHUQ01000099.1 GCA_003221985.1 Gemmatimonadota bacterium
TCGCGAAGCTGCAGGAGGTCCGCGCCCGCGGCGTCCCGATCACGTTCGTGGGGGGCAACCATGACCGCTGGGGCGGGACGTTCTTCACCGAGGACCTGGGCATCGCGTTCTACGGCGGTGAGGCGGAGTTGGAGCTGGGCGGGCGTCGCGCCTTCATCGCGCACGGCGACGGTCTCACCGAGCAGCATTGGAGCGGCAAGCTGATGCATCGCTTCACCCGCCACCCGGTCACGGTCGCGGTATTTCGCGTGCTCCATCCAACGATCGGCTTCTGGATCGCCGATCTATTCTCCCGCCACCTCGCCGACAACACCAAGGACCGGGCGGTGCTCGACCGAGCCGCGGTCGCGCAGCGGGAATGGGCGGGCGAATTCCTCGCCAAGCACCCAGACGTCGATCTCGTCATCATGGCGCACACGCATCGGCCCGTCGTGAACCGGTTGCCTGATGGACGGACCTATTTGAATCCTGGGGCGTTCCTCGACGGCGGCCGCTACGCCGTGATCACGCGGGACCACGTGGAGCTGAAACAGTTCACAGCGGGACGACTTCAACCCGCTTGAGCTTCTCCCCCAGAAACAGCGCGCCCACCTTTCGAAAATGCGGCTCGTCGTCCGAAACGACGAAGCGATGCTCGTGACTTCCCCCGTTCGCGAGTAACGCCAGTCGCTCGAGCTCGCGCGCGACGGCCGTGGCCGTTTCTTCCGCCGAGTCCACTAGTTTCACGTCGGGCCCCATGACCCGCGCCAGCAGCGGTTTGATCAACGGATAATGCGTGCAGCCCAGCACGAGCACGTCGACGTTCGCGCGCTTGAGCGGCTCGAGGTACTCGCGCGCGATCAACTCCGCCGCCGGATGCTCGAACCAGCCTTCTTCGACGAGCGGCACGAAGAGGGGGCACGGTTGCGCGTGCACGCGCGCGTCTGGGCGCAGCGCCGTGATCGCGCGCTCGTAGGCGCCGCTGGCGATCGTCCCCGCGGTGCCGATCACGCCGATCGTTCCCGTGTTCGTCGCCGCCACCGCGGCGCGCGCCCCCGGCTCGATGACGCCGACCACCGGGACCGGCGAGCGCTCCTGGAGGTGGCCCAGCGCGTGGGCGGTGCTGGTGTTGCAGGCGACCACCACCGCTTTCACACCGCGCTGCAGCAGAAAGCCGAGGATCTCGGCGCTGTAGCGCCGCACCGTGTCCGGTGACTTGGGGCCGTAAGGGACGCGGGCGGTATCCCCGAAATAGATGACCGACTCGTGCGGCAGGCGCTCGAACAGCGCCCGCGCGACGGTCAAGCCGCCGATTCCGGAATCGAAGACGCCGAGCGGCGCGCTGTTCACGGCGCGGGGATGCGCGGCAGCGGCACGGCGATCCCGATGCCGTTGGGGAAGGCGCGCACCTTCAGATCGGGAGGGAAATCGCGCAGGTGCGCCGAGACGTAGGCCTCCGCCCCGGCAAATAGATGATTGAAGATCCAGAGCACGAGCCAGTCCTGCACTTCCTGGCGTTTGAGTTTCAGGTTGGCCGAATGGATTTCCTTGAGGTAGTTCGCTTCCTGCTGCGCCTTGAGCGTCATCATCGCCGTCACGCCTTCCCAGGCCACGAACGTCGCACCCGTAACCTGCCGGCCGGTCACGGCCTGGCCCCAGCCGGGAATGAGGAAGGACCGCCAGAAGGCGCCCATCGGCCGAACGCCGTGATGCATGGTGTCTGCTGGGAGCACCATGTGGCTCGTATCTTGAGTTCTGGTGCTATCCTGGGCGGTTAAGCGGTTCGGCGGCTTGGCGGTTAGCAGAACAATCACCGCCACCACCAACCGCCTAACCGCTGAACCGCCGAACCGCCTCATCGCGCCACCAATACGTTCAATCGGCCCCGCTCCAATTCGACCGTGCATTCGTTCACTCCTGGCTCCCGCAGCTCGCCGTCCACGTGCACGACCAGCGGCTGCTCCGGCGAGCGCACCACCAGCTTCGCGGTCTTGATCACGGCGACCTCGCGCATCGTCACATGTGTGCCCCGCATGACGCGGGGGAGCGCCAGCAGAAACCGTGGCAGCGACACGCGGCGGATCAGGCATACGTCCATCTTGCCATCCGCCGGATCGGCGTCCGGCGCGAAGCGGTAACTGCCGCCCGCCGTCGTGCCGTTGCACACCTCGATCATCATCATGTACCCCCGCTCCCGGAATCCGGGGGCGGCCACGTCGAAGACCGGCGGCTCGAACCGGAAAAACGTCTGAACGATCGGCACGAGATACGACAGAAAGCCCCGCAGATGCGGCATGCGGTTGCGCCTCTGCACGACCGCGGGGCCGAATCCGAAGCCCACGCTGTTGACGAACCATTCGCCCAAGACCCGGCCGGCGTCGAAGCGGCATGAGCCGGCCGTGACGAGCCGGGCGACCGCGCGCACCGGATCGTGGCCGTACACGCCGACCAATTTCGCGAAGTCATTGCCCGATCCGACCGGCACGACGCCGAGCGCCGCGTCGGCATCGCTGCGCAGCAGGCCGTTCGCCACTTCGTGGACGGTGCCATCGCCGCCGACCGCGATCACGTGGCGCGCGCCCTGACGCACCGCCTGCGCGGCGAGCTCCTGACCGTGGCCGGGACCCTCGGTGCGCACGACGTCCACCGCCCACCCCTGCGCGCGGAATGCGCGCGCGACCACGGACTCCGCGCGCCGCGCGGCCCCACGGCCCGCCGCCGGATTGAGTATCACATGGGCATGAAGCATCAGCGGCAGACAAGATACAATCTCGTCTGCCGCTCAAGGATTTCGGGGGTTTTGCGAGTGTTTACACCGACAAATAGTGCTCTTCCCAGTTAACGGCGAATTCGACGCTGCACCGCCCGCACAGCATCCGGCTGGGGCGGCCCGGCAGCGGCACGCGATCCCGGCACGACGGGCAGACGGCGTAGCGTTCGCCGATCTGCACCGAGCGCGGCACATTGCGCGGCCGCGGCACCACGGTCCATTTGCGCGGCGGAGTATTCGACATCTGGAGGAAGGCACGGACCACGGGGACCGGGGTCCCCTTGACGTCTACCACAGCGGCGAGGCCATCGGCCTTGATGAGGCGGTACCAGGCGCCGCGACGCAGATTGCAGTTCAGATCGGCTTGGAGACGGGCCCACACCATCGTGTACTCTCGGGCGTCGAGGGGCGAGTATAGTAACTCCCTGCAGCCGAGTTCGGAGTGACGGCTGTCACTCCGAATCTTTGACGGCGGTCGCTTCGGTCCAGTTGATCTCGAACTCCCGGCGGCAACGCGCGCACTCGTGCGTGCGGACACGCTTGGGCAGCGGCGCGCGCGCGCGGCAGTTGGGGCAGACGCCGTACGTCCCCCGAAGATGGGGCGGCGCTTTGCGATTTTCCGCCGAGCCGTTCACGACACTCCACTGTTGCGGCGGCCGCGGCTGGATCTCGAGCCAGGCCCGCAGCACACCCACTTTGCGGTGGTTGACCTCGATAACTGCCTGGAGATCCGTGAGTTGGATCACGCGGTACCAGGCGCCGCGGCGCAGCTTGAGGGGGACATCGGCCTGCAGGCGCGCAAAGAGAATCGCCATCACGGCTCCTGGTTCGGGAGACGAGAATGGGCGCGGGGACAATATAGTGATTTGCGCAAGCACGCGATGGCCGAATGCCGCATCAGGAGTTGTCCCAGCCGATGTCGAAATAGCCGTTGCACTTGGGACAGCGCATGCTGCTGGCGCGCTCTTCCAGCCGGGCACGTTCGCGGCAATTGGGACAGACCCCGTAGCGCGCGCCCCAGGTGAGGGGCAGCCGCGCGGAGTGCGCGGGCCGCGGCACGACGGTCCAGCGGGTAGGCCGCGTGGGCAGGATCTCGAGCGACGGGCGCGGGAACACCGTCGGCGTGCCATTGACATCGAGTATGACCTCAACGGGCGACAACCGCACGACGCGATACCACGCACCGCGGCGCAGGTGGCCGGCTTCGGCTGGGCGCAGACGAGCCCATTGCCCCGTAGTCATCGGTCCTCCGAGGGTGAGCGTGACTACGAATGTGATGAGACGAGGCGAAAGTCAACCGGCAGGCGGTGGCGGGAGCGTGTAGGAATCGAACCTACCGAGCCCCGTTAGGGGCCCAAACAGTTTTGAAGACTGGTCAGGCCACCAGACCCAATCCGCTCCCGGAACAGGGATCACCAACGATGCGATAGACGACCGACGTTTGATTCCCCATCACACGCACCAACGCCCGCGGATAGCGGGCAACGAAGCGCTCGAGATACACGGCCTCCGCGTTCACACTGTCGGGGCCCGTGATCACGTAGGTCGCGCCGATCTCGGTCAAATATCGCCACAGCCGGCACGGATCGTCGGGTGTGAACGGCGCTGCGGCGCGGCGCCCCGCGAACAGCGCCAGCGCGCGCGGCTTGCTGAACACGAAGATATCCTGCGCAGCGGTATTCTGCTTCACAAACCGGAACAGTTC
>QHUQ01000122.1 GCA_003221985.1 Gemmatimonadota bacterium
GCTGGCACATATTCGTCGTGAGCCCCGCAGTGCCCGATGTAGGGGCGCAGCATGCTGCGCCCCTACGGATTACCGAAGACAACGACAGCAAGCTCCCGCGCTATTACTACAGCACGTGGGACCACTACATCTCGCCGACGTGGTCGCCCGACGGCAAAGAGATCATGCTCGTTTCCAATCGTGACCACATCCACGGCAGCGGCGGATTCTGGCGGATGGAGGCGCGCTCCGGCGCTCCACTGCGCGAGCTGCGCTACGAGGAGACGACTTGGAAGGCCCGGCCCGACTGGTCACCCGACGGCACACGCGTCGTCTACAGCTCCTACCTCGGCCGGCAATGGAACCAGCTCTGGCTGATGACCAGCGAAGGCAGTGACCCCTTTCCTCTGACGTACGGCGAGTTCGATGTGACGGCACCGCGCTGGTCGCGCGACGGCAGCCGGATCGCGTGCATTTCGAACGAAGGTGGGAATACATCGCTGTGGGTGATGGACGTACTGGGGGGGCGGAAGCAGGCGATCGTGCCGCGCGCACGACGGTACCGCGAGCCGGTGGGCACCCTGCGGCTGAACGTCGTGGACGGCACGGGTCGGTCGCTGTCGGCGCGGATCTCCGTGACCACGCCCGAAGGCCGAGGCTATGCGCCCGACGACGCCTGGTGGCATGCCGACGAGGCCTTTGACCGCGCTGAGCGGCAATTCGAGTATCCGTACTTCCACTCGAACGGCGCTGCCGAGCTCACGGTACCAGCCGGACGAATACACGTCGAGGTGTGGCGTGGACCGGAGTATCCCGTCTTTCGTGCCGACGTGAACGTGCCGACGGGTGTTCGTGTCACACACCGCATCACTCTCGAGCGTCTGGACAATCTGCCGGCGCGCGGCTGGTGGAGCGGGGACGTGCATGTCCACATGAACTACGGCGGCGCCTATCGCAACACGCCGCCGCACCTCGCGTTTCAGGCGCGCGCCGAGGATCTCCACGTCGTCGAGAACCTGATCGTGAACAAGGAGCAGCGGATCCCGGACATCTCCTACTTCCGGGTTGGTCCCGATCCGGTGTCGAGCGCGACGTTCCTGCTCCTTCACGCGCAGGAATTTCACACCAGCGTCTGGGGTCACATGGGGTTGCTCGGCCTTGGCTCACACTATCTGCTGCCGGAATACGCCGGCTATCCCAATACCGCCGCGGCGAGTCTCGCGCCGACGAACGCCACGATCGCGGATTTGGCGCATGAGCAAGGGGCGCTGGTCGGCTACGTGCATCCGTTCGACACCAAGCCCGATCCTGCCGACACCACGGCGCCGCTTTTCTATGAGTTGCCCGTCGACGTCGCGCTCGGGAAAGTCGATTATCTCGAGGTCATGGGATACTCCGACCATCTGATCACGTCGGAGATCTGGTACCGCTTGCTCAACTGCGGATTCCGGCTGCCGGCAGCGGCGGGGACAGACGCATTCCCGAATTTCGCGAGCCTGCGGGGACCGCCCGGGCTGGTGCGCGTGTTCGTGCACTCAGGCGCCACGCTCGATCATCGCAGCTGGCTCGCGGCACTCAAGGCCGGGCGCACGTTCGTGACGAACGGGCCGCTGCTCGAGTTTTCGGTTGCCGGACGTGCGGTCGGCGATGAAATACGGCTGTCAGCCGGCAGCCGTCGGCTTACGGCGCGAGTCGGTCTGCGGTCCAATGTGGCGGTGGATCACCTGGAGATCATCGGGAACGGCAAGGTCGCGGCTTCGATCGCCCTGCGAGGTGACCGAACAGCGGCGCACGACACGATCTCGATTCCCGTGAGCACGAGCGGCTGGTACGTACTGCGCGCCTACTCCGATCGCGCCGAGCTGCCGGTGCTCGATCTGTATCCCTTCGCGTCGACGAGCCCGATCTACGTCAGCGTCGGCGACAAGCCCGCTCGATCGGCCGACGATGCGGCGTTCTTTGTGCGCTGGATCGAGCGCATGGAGGCGGCGACCCGGGCCAGCACCGCCTGGAATACACTCGCGGAGCAGGCTGCGGTGCTCCGCACGCTCGCCGTGGCTAAGGCAGTGTGGCAGGAGCGGGCGCAGCAGTAGCGTGGGTGGCAGTCGCGATCAGCCGCTGGTTCTTGGTGCCTAGCCGCTTCATCGCGTCGTCCCGCTCCCTCTCCTTCTTATAGACCGCCGCCACGGCGCTGCCCGATCCGCAGAGCCGCACCCACACCGGGCCCGTCTCGGCGACGCGCTCGTACAGCGTGCGCAGCTGCGGATGCTTGCCGAACACCACGGTCTCGAAGTCGTTGCCGCCGAGCCGTCCGATGCTTCCCCAGGTGGCGAGTGCTTCGGCATCGAGCGTGACGGGCCCGCGTGAAGTCGGGGAAGGGTTCTGTTCGTCCCACCATTTGTAGGCGTCCGGGGTCGCCACCGCGATCGGCGGCACGGCAATGAGCACCGGCGCGGCAGGGGGAGCCGGCACGCGGAACTGGCGCTCGCCGCGGCCCCAGGCGAGCGCGAGCGGCGCCCCGCTCGCGAAGAAGGGCACGTCGGAACCGAGTTGCGCGGCGAAATGGAGCAGCTCGTGCCGCGGCACGGCGTTCCCGGCGAGCGCGTTGACCGCATGCAGCGCGCCGGCGGCGTCGCTCGAGCCTCCGCCCAGCCCGGCGCGCACGGGGATTCGCTTGTTGAGCTCCATGGCCACGCCGAAGCGGTTGCCCGTGGCGTCCAGCACGGTCCGCGCCGCCAGCACGGCCAGATTCTCCTCCGCCGGGCCGAGGTCGGGACCGTCCACTTGCAGCGCGACGCCGGCTGCCGTGCGCCGTACGACCAGCTCGTCGGCAAGCTCGAGCAGGGCGAACGCCGTTTCGATCTGATGAAAGCCCTCCGCTGACGACTCCCGCGCGTGAATGCGCAAAAAGAGATTGACCTTGGCGTGCGCCGCGACGCGCAACGTGTCCGCGGTCATGCCGGCTCTCCCGCAGCGGCGGTCTTGAGATCGCGCAGGTGCAGGTGCAGCCGCGACAGCGACCACAGACCGAGCAGTGTGATCGGCAGAAACGTCGTGAGGTGATAGGTCAATGCGTAGCTCACCGCGAGGTTGGAGTTCACGCCGTAGAGCTGCAGCGTCAGCAAGGTGGCGGCTTCGAAGACGCCGATGAAACTCGGCGTCGAGGGGACCGCCACGCCGAAGCCGATGATCCCCTGCAGCAGCAGCGCCGCCTCCAGTGGCACATCGAGGCCGAAGGCCCGAAAGCAGATCGCAAACGCCGCCGCGTTCTTAATCCACAGCACCAGCGACCAGAAAACGACGCCGGCGAAGCGGCCCGGACTCTTGAGGACGGCGAGGCCCGCGAGCAGCCCCTCCGCCCCGTGAATCACGCGATCTGCGGCTTGTGCCGGCAGCAGCCGGCGGGCGATGCGCGCCAGCAGCCGCCGGGAAGGACGGCGCGGCGATCGCGACGGCCATCAACCCCAGCATGATGAGCGCGTCGAACACCCGCTCGACCGCGATCGATGCGAGCGCCGTCGAGAAGCGCACCGGTAGCTGACGCGACGCGACGTAGCCCCTCGCGACTTCACCGGCGCGGGCGGGAAGCAGGTTGTTCGCCATGAACCCGATCGTCGTCGCGTGCCACAAGGGGAGCCACGGGAAGGGCCGGCCGCCCTGGTCGCGGAGGATCAGCCGCCACCGGATCGACCGGACCGGGAAGGTGAGCGTGGCGACTACGACGGTGAGGAGCAGCCACAGCGGGTCGGCGCGCTGCGCGTCCGCCCACACTTCGCGGACATTGATCTTGTAGAGGACCCAGCCGAGCAGCGCCACGCTGACGACGAGCCCGATCAGCCAGGCTCGCCTCCAGCGCTGACTACTACTCGGGTTCGATGGCGAGGACAACGAGGTCGCAGACTTCGTCGATGATCGCGCGGAGGCTTTCGCCGCTCGCGCGCTTAGCCGCCTCGCGTAACTCCTGCGCACGCTGACGGGCACTGGCGCCCTTGTAGAGCAAGGTGCGGATATCGACCGGTTCGCCGCCGTTCGTCGGTTTGCTGGAGGCGCCGCCCGCTAACAACTCTTCGAGCGAGGCCGGTCCCACGCCGGCCGCGACCATCTGTTGATACCGCATCCACGTGCCCGCCAGATCCGGCGAGGACTCGAGGCTCGGCGCCCGGCTCGGACCCGACGGACGCGCGCGATCGGCCGGCGTGGTTGGCGCCGCTGGCGCGGCAGGTTTTGGACGTGTGACGGCCGTTGGTGGAGGTTGTGAAGGTGCAGGCGTTGGCGCACCACCGAGCTGGCGCACCGCCAGCGTGACGCCCGCGAGCGCCGCGGCCGTCGCTGTTTCGTCACCGCTTCCCGATTCCGCGAGAATCTCGCCTGCCTTGCGAAGCTCGGCGGCGAAGCGCGCCGGCTGATTCACGGCGATCCCGCTCGTCACCGCCTCGCGCGCGGCCTGCGCGAACTCGGCCACGCGCTCGGCGACGGCGCCGCCGCCGGCGGAGCTGAGAACGCGGAACGTCCCGGCGAGCGTATGCGCCCGCAGCTCGCGTTGCGTCGGGCTCGGCGCGCGCTCGAGTGAATCCGCCGCCTGGCGCAGGTGCTCGCCGTGGCTCACCAGCTCGAGCCGGCCGAGTGTCGCGGGACGCGCGCCTTCTCCGCCCGGTGGCGTGCCGCGGCGCACGATCGTGGCGACCGTTTCGATCGGGACAATGTCGGGCTCGCTGTCCATGAAGTGCACCAACAGCCCCGCGAACTTCCGGAACTCCGCACTCTCGGGATCGGGCCGGCCGCGCTCGGCGACCTCGCGTGCGGCGTGCGCGATCGAAGTGGCCGCCATCTGGAACAGCTCGGCGACCGTCTCGCCCACGCCGGCGGGTGGTGCGCCGCTGGTCCGGCTCAATTCACCGATCGCCTGCTCGATGCCGTCGAGCAGGTCCGGCAGCGGCGGCAAGTCGTTGAGTGCCGCGAGCCCGCGCAGCGGCTGCAGCGCCTTGAGAACGTGCTGCAGCGGGTCGTGCGCCAGTGGATTGCTGCGCAGGGTGCGGCCCGCACGATCCAAGGCGCTCGCGATCGCCGCGCCCTCACGCGCGACGAACGCGCGCGCGCCCGCGTCGAGGCCCATCGCCTCGGCCGCGCGGACCTGCGCCGAGGGGCGTCCGCCGAGCTGCTCGAGCTGGGCAGCGAGCGCCTCGGCCCTGGCGGTGTCGGCATCGGTCCAGCTCGCCGCCTTGCGGACGAAGATCTTGAGGTCGTCGATCGCGCGGGTGGTCATCTGCTTCGTTGCCGCGTCCCACGGACGCCGTCCCTCGCGCACGCCGCGCGCCAGCGCCTCGAGTCCCATCGCCGCCCGCGCGATCCCCTGCTGGCTCGCCATCAGTGCGCTGCCGCGCAACGCGCGCGCCAGGCGCACCAACTCGTCCGCCGCTGGCGGCGCCGCCGGTTGCAGCAGGGCATCGAGCCGGTCGAGATACTCACCCGCCTCGAGGGCGAAGAAGTCGCCCATGCCGAGCGGCTGGGGTGCGCCTGGCTGAGTCATGGAGGAACAACATAAGTAGATTAGGCGCTCGGTGGCCATGGTGCTCGAGGTGCAGGACCTGTGTTATCACGTGCCCGGGAACGGGAGACCCCTGGTCGACGGGATCTCGTTCTCCGTTGCGGCGGGCGAGACGCTGGTGCTGCTCGGACGCAGCGGCGCGGGCAAGACGACGACGCTGAAGCTCGTGAACCGTCTGCTCACGCCGACGGGCGGCGCCGTGCGGATCGCGGGCGAGCCTGCCGCGGACGTGACGGGGACGCAGCTGCGCCGCGGGATTGGATACGTGATCCAGGAGGTCGGACTCTTTCCTCACTTCTCGGTCGCGGCGAATGTGGGGTTGTTGCCGCGGCTCGAGCGCTGGCCTCAGGATCGCATCGAGCGGCGGGTGCGCGAGCTGCTCGCGCTGGTGGGGCTGGATCCCGACACCTTTGCCGAGCGCCTCCCGCACGAGCTCTCCGGCGGCCAGCGCCAGCGCGTCGGCATCGCGCGCGCGCTGGCACTCGATCCCCCGCTGCTCCTGTTGGACGAGCCGTTCGGGGCACTCGACGCCATCACGCGTCTCGAGCTGCAGCGCGAATTCCGCGCCCTCGAGGGCAGGCTCGGCAAAGCGATGGTGTTCGTGACGCACGACGTGCGCGAAGGGTTGCTGCTCGGCACCCGCGTCGGGCTGCTCGACGGTGGGCGTGTGGCATTCCTCGGAACGCCGGATGAATTCCGCGCCAGCACGCTGTCCGAGGTTCGCCGATTCATGGAAGCCGCCTGACACTATTCCAGTTTTACGCGCGCCACGCCGGCGAAGTGTGGCTGCTCCTGGGCCAGCACATCGGCCTGGTGACTATCTCAACCGCGCTCGCGGCGCTCATCGGACTGCCGCTGGGTGTCCTGGTTGCCCGTCGTCCCGCCTGGCGCCGGCCGGTGCTGGGCCTGGCGAACGTGTTCCAAACGATTCCGAGTCTGGCGCTGTTCGGTCTGCTGATTCCGGTGTTCGGCATCGGCGCGTGGACCGCGATCACCGCCCTCGTCGTCTACGCGCTGCTCCCCATCGTGCGCAATACGTACGTCGGGATTACCGGCGTTGACCCGGCGGTGCGCGAGGCCGGCCGTGGGATGGGGATGACGGAGGGCGAGCTGCTGCGACTCGTCGAGCTGCCGCTTGCCGCCGGCGTCATCCTCGCCGGCATACGCATCGCCGCCGTGGTGAGCGTCGGGATCGCGACGATCGCCGCGGCAATCGGTGCGGGCGGGCTCGGCGTCTACATTTTCCGCGGCGTCGCCACGGTGGACGATACGTTGATTCTCGCAGGCGCAATTCCTGCCGCACTGCTTGCGCTCCTCGCCGATGCTTTACTCGGATTCGCCGAACGCAGGCTCGTGTGGCGGCCGCGATGATGCGATCGCTGGTGTTGCTGATCGTTCTCGTGAGCGGTTGCAGTCGCCGAGAACGTATCGTCGTTGGCGCGAAGAACTTCACCGAATCGGATCTGCTCGCGGAAATCGTGGCGCAGCAGATCGAGCGTCGCACATCGCTGCCGGTCGAGCGGCGCCTGCACCTCGGCGGGACGTTCGTCTGTCATCGGGCGATCACGGCGGGCGACATCGACCTCTACGTCGAATACACGGGCACCGCGTTCACGGCAATCCTGAAGCAGCCGCCGATCGCCGATCCTGATAGCGTCTATCGTTTCGTCGCCGCGGCGTACTCGCGCGACTTCAAGGTGCGATGGACGGCACCGCTCGGCTTCAACAATACCTTCGCCATCCTGGTGCGCCGCGCCGATGCCGAGCGATACGCGTTGCGGTCGATTTCCGATCTTGCGCGTGTCGCGCCGCATTGGAGGGCGGGATTCGGCTACGAGTTCCTGGAACGGGCCGACGGTTTTCCGGGTCTTGCGAAGCTGTACGGCCTGCGATTTTCACAACCGCCGACGGCGATGGACCTGGGGCTCACCTCCCGTGCGCTGGCCGACCATCGCGTCGATGTCATCGCGGGGAACTCGACCGACGGACAGATCGCCGCGCTCGATCTCGTCGCATTGACGGACGATCGCCGGTATTTCCCTCCGTATCAGGCAGCACCCGTCGCCAGAGCAGCAGTGCTCGAGAAATACCCGGCAGTTCGCGCAGCGCTGGCGGAGCTCGGCGGCAAGATCTCCGATACCGAGATGCGACGCCTGAATGCGTTGGCGGACGTGGAGCATCAGGACATCGCCGAGATCGCGCGGGCGTGGCTCGCCGAGCGGGTACCTTAAGAAGGTTCTTTTTGAGGTGACAACGCGATGTAGTGCGTCGTGCGTTCGCGGCCAACGGTGAGCTTGCGAACGCGAACCTGCACTTCGCGATCCGCGCGGGTCGTCCGCTCATGCTGGCGCAGGTGCTCGGCCCACGACTCGACCAGCCAACATTCCACACAGCGCTGCGGGTTCGCGGAGTCGACGAACAGCTCCCAAAACACGGCGCCGTCACGCCGCCGCATCGGACGGAGCAGACGCCGCGCGGCGGCGGCAAAGTCGGCCCGGTGAGCCGGCTCGAGCGTATACTCGACCATGACGAGCACCGGTCCTGCTTCGTCGGCGAGCTCCTCAGCGACGATCGGATCGGGCCAGTTGCGCGAGGGCTCGAGATCGAGCGCTTCGGCGGCGGCCAGACGGAACCGGGGGATGAGCGCGAGTCCGAGAACCATGCCGCCCGCCGCCGCTGTGAGTGCCCACGCAATCCCGAAGCGGTCCGCCACCACACCCCACAGCACGGCCCCGATGGCGAGCGAACCGAATAACGTCAGCGTCGATATCGCGAGCGCGCGACCGCGTACCCAGCCGGCCGCGCCGCGTTGGGCCGCGAGCAGCAGGCTTGAAATCGTGGTGAGCCAGCCAACGCCCGCGATCACCATCGCTGCGGCCAGGACGCCGAAATTGCTGACCCACGCGAGCGCGGCACATCCGAGTGCGAAGAGGACCGTGGCGACCGCGGTGATTGCGTCCGTTGACCAACGTTTGCGCCAAGCGGGCAATAGCGCCGCGCCGATGAGGCCACCGAGGCCGAGGCTGCCCACGAGCGCGCCGTAGGAGACCGCGCCGCGCCCCAGCGACGTCTTCACGACCACCGGCAGCAGCGCCCACAACGCGCTCGCGAACGCCACGAACGCCGGGGTGCGGACGATGACGCTGCGGAGCGCCGGCGCATGTCGCACATACCGGACACCGGCACGCATCGCCGCCGCCAGCCGCTCCGCCGGCAGCACGGCGGCGCTTGGCTGTCGCCGCCAGCGCCACAGCACCCAGAAGACGCCCACCACCGATACGGCATTGATGAAGAACACCGGCCCCGGCCCGCCGGCGACGATAATCACGCCCGCGATCGCCGGTCCGATCGCCCGCGCGATGTTGATCGCGACGCTGCCGAGTCCCACGGCCGCGGGCAATTCGTCGCGCGGCACGGTTTCGGGAATGATGGCCTGCCAGGCGGGCAAGTCGATGGCGCTGCCGGCGCCGATGGCGAGCGTGATCACGAGCAGCATCCAGGGTTGGATGACGCCCGTGATCGTGAGCACGCCCAGCAACGCGGTCGTCACGAACCACCACACCTGCGCGATGAGCAGGATCCGTCGCCGGTCGAAGATGTCCGCGAGCGCACCGGCGGGAAGCGCCAGCAGGAACAGGGGGAGCGTGGTGGCGGCTTGAACGAGCGAGACCATGAGTGGCGACGGGTTGAGCAGCGTCATCAGCCACGCGGCCGCGGAGTCGTGCATCCAGGTGCCGATGTTGGACGCGACGTCGGCGATCCAGAGACCGCGGAAGAGGGGCCGGCGCAGCGGGCTCCAGGCGGAGGGCGCGGTCATGTTGGGCGAATCTACCTCCGCTATCGGGAGACCGTGTCTGGTCATAGTCTTTATGAAGCTGTGCACCGCCATCGACGAGCAAACCCCGACATGCTATCGATACTGATGCTGACGGATCCAGATGGCTGCCGAACGGGGTGTATAAGACATTCAGCTTGAAGTCTGCGAGTGGGCCTCCATCGTCGCCAGCGAGATACCAAGTAGACGGAGATCGACAAATGCTGCAGCAATCGCCCATGTACGCCTACATCCCGGCGAAGGACGTTTCTCGCGCTCGGCGATTCTACGAACGGACGCTCGGGTTCAAGCCCGCCCGCGAAATCGCGGGCGGCGTCAGGTACGAGTTCGGCGCGGGCACCGCGTGCTTCTTGTATCCCACGCCCAACGCCGGCACGTCGCAAGCGAGCCAGGCCTTCTGGCAGGTTGCCGATCTCGAGCGGGAGGTCGCCGACCTGAAAGCCCGGGGCGTGCGGTTCGAGGAATACGACACGCCGCGGCTAAAGACCAAGGACGGCATCGCGACCGGTGGAGGCAACAAGGCAGCATGGTTCAAGGACAGCGAGGGGAATATCCTCGCATTGGTGCAGAGCTCCACCTAAGACGTTGGGGCAGGTCGGCTCGCGTTTCTGAGTCATTGGGTTAGACTGAAGGACGTATGGCGGACATCGATCGCGAAGAAAAGGAGGCGCGCGCCACGGCTGCCGCCGAAGTCACCGACCGGCTACGGCGTCGCGGCATCTCAGTGACCGGCGCGGAGCGTTCCGATGATCTGGCCGACCTGCTGTCGGCCGTCGAGCGCTTCGAGAAGGCGGTCGAGGCGCACGGCGGCGATTTGATGGTGGACGACTTGAAGAGCGTCCAGCCCGACGACCGTCATTTCGTGGTGCCGCGCCGCGCGCACGCAGAGGCGGTGCGGGTCTACATCACCCGCATCGACGCCGCGACGGCCAGGCTACGCACGCATCCACGCCGGACCGACTAACGAGCCGGCCGTGGAGCAGGCTCGATGAACAGATTCTCCACGTAGCAAAAGCCCCAGTCCTCACCGGGCTCGAAGCTGCGCATCACGGGATGCTTCGTTTTATGGAAGTGCTTCGTGGCGTGCCGATTAGGCGAGTCGTCGCAGCAACCGACATGACCGCACTCGAGGCAGAGCCGCAAGTGCACCCACTCGTCGCCGCTCGTCAGACACTCCTCGCAACCGTCCGGCGTCTTCGGCGCGACGTCGCGGACTTGCGCGAGATGCTTGCATTGTTGGGCCATGCCGGAAGCTCTTCCGTTGACTGCTAGTATTCAAGCCATGACCGCCGCTCCAGCGACCGCCGCTCCAACTCCCGCCACGCGTCAAGCGGAAGCGTTTCCGCGCCTGACGCCCGCGCAAATCGCCCGCATCGAGCCGCACGGCAGGCGGCGCCGCCTCGAGCCAGGGGAAATCCTCGGCGAAGCGGGCGAGCCCGTCACGAAGATCTTCGTCGTCGTGTCGGGACGGCTCGACCTCGTGCGGCCACCGCGCTGGGTCGGCGAGGAAGTGCCCAGCTTCAGCGAGGGGATGTTTACCGGCGAGCGGTCGATTTTGGCGGGCGGGCGCTTCCTCGCCCGCATCCAGGCGAGCACGCCCTGTGACGTCATCGAGGTCGCCCGCAACGAGCTCCTCCAGCTCATTCAGACCGACTCCGAGCTGAGCGACATTCTCCTCCGCGCCTTCATCCTGCGCCGCCTGCAACTGATCGATCAGGGATTCGGCGACGTGCTGCTGTTCGGATCCAATCACTGTCAGGGATCGCTGCACATCCGCGAATTCCTCACGCGCAACGGGCATCCTTACAAATTCGTTGATCTGGATACCGACGCCGACAGCCAGGAGATGCTCGATCAGTTCCACGTGCGCGCCGGCGACGTGCCGGTGGTGATCTGCCGCGGCACCGTGATCCTGCGCAATCCCACGATTCAACAGGTCGCCGACTGTCTCGGGTTGAATCCCACGATCGATCGGACCGCGATCTGCGATCTCGTCATCATCGGCGCCGGCCCGGCGGGGCTCGGCGCCGCCGTCTACGCCGCCTCGGAAGGCTTGAACGTCGTGATGATCGAAGCGAACGCCCCGGGCGGTCAGGCGGGGACAAGCTCGCGCATCGAGAACTACCTCGGTTTTCCGCTCGGCATCTCCGGCCAGGAGCTGGCGGCTCGCGCCTACGATCAGGCGCAGAAGTTCGGGGCGAGGATTCTCATCGCCAAGACGGCGGTTCGAGTCGACTGCGACAACAAGCCCTACCGCGTGCTGCTCGGAGACGGGGACGGCGAGCCGCTGCTCACCCGCGCGATCATCATCGCGAGCGGCGTCGAATACCGGCGCTTGGCGGTCGAGAACCTGTCGCGCTTCGAGGGCGCCGGCGTGTACTACGCCGCCACGCCTATGGAAGCGCAGCTGTGTACGGACGAGGAGATCGCCATCGTGGGCGGCGCGAACTCCGCGGGCCAGGCGGCAATGTTCCTCGCCCAGACCGCGAAGCGCGTGCACATGCTCATTCGGGGGGACGGCTTGGCGAAGACGATGTCGCGCTACCTGATCAGCCGCATCGAAGCACATCCTCGCGTCGAGCTGCACACGCGCACGGAGATCGTGGGCCTGGAAGGGAATGGCCACCTCGAACAGGTCGCCTGGCGTACCGGTCGAGGCGGACCGGTGCAGCAACAAAAGCTCCGGCACGTTTTCACCATGACCGGGGCCGAGCCGAGCACGAAATGGCTGGCGGGCTGCCTGGCGCTCGATACGAAAGGATTCATCAAGACGGGCCAGGCGCTGAGCGCCGACGATCTCAGCACCGCGAAGTGGCCGCTGCGGCGGTCGCCGCACTTGCTCGAAACAAGCCTCCCCGGTGTCTTCGCGGTGGGCGACGTGCGCAGCGGCAGCACCAAGCGGGTCGCCTCGGCGGTGGGCGAGGGGTCGATTGCGGTCGCGACCGTCCACCAGGTTCTGGCCGAGTGACTATCGCTTAACGAGCTGCACCATCCGCCGCACCGCCTCCTCCAGCCCCTAAAAGACCGCGTTACTCACGATCGAATGGCCGATGTTGAGCTCTTCGATCTCTGGGATGGCCGCTACGGGCTGCACGTTCTGATACGTCAGCCCATGCCCCGCGTGGACGGCGAGGCCGATTTGCTGCGCGTGCGCAGCGGCGCGGCGCAGTTCGTTCAGTGCGGCGTCGCCACGCCGCCACGTGTGGGCGTAGCGACCAGTATGGAGTTCGATCGCGGGCACGCCGAGTGAGTGCGCGATGTCAATCGTCTTGATGGACGGGTCGATGAAGAGACTCACGCGGATCCCTGCATCCGTGAGTCGCGCGATCGCGCTCGAGAGCCGTCGATCACCCTTCCGCAGCGCGAGCCCACCCTCGGTCGTGATCTCCTGGCGCTGCTCCGGCACGAGCGTCGCCTGAAACGGCTTGATGCGCGCCGCGATCCGGACGATTTCCGCGTGCGCGCCGAGCTCCAGATTGAGAACGGTGCGCACGCTGCGCGCGAGCGCCGTGACGTCGCCGTCCTGAATGTGACGCCGGTCTTCGCGCAGGTGGACGGTGATGCCGTCGGCGCCCGCGCGTTCCGCTGCGGCCGCCGCCCGCACGACGTCGGGCTCGTCGGTCTTGCGCGCTTCACGCAGCGTCGCGACGTGATCGATGTTGACGTAGAGACGCATCGTGTCTTACCTTCGGGTCATCTTGACCACAGGTCGTGCAGCGTGAAGCGACGGCTCGCCCTTTGTCTGCTCCTGGTCACCGGCGGCAGTGCCTGCGGCGGCTCCCGGCCCGGTACCGTGGTTCCGCAGTCGATGAACGAGTCGGTCGCGCAGTTCCTCGCGGCGGTGAAGGCCAACGATCAGAAGCGGATGGGTGAGCTGTGGGGCACGGAGCGGGGGCCCGCTTCCGGTTCGATGAACGCCGGAGTTCTGCGGCAACGTGTCGCCGTGATTCAGAAATACCTCGACCACACCGGCTACCGCATCGTTGAAGGCCCGTTGCTCGTCCCCGGAAACAGCGACTTGCGGACGTTCCGCGTGGAGCTGCAACGCGAGAACTGCAATCAGGTGCTGCCGATCGACGTGGTGCGGACGCACAGCGGCGGCTGGCTGGTCTATGACGTCCATCTCGAAAGCGCGGGAAGTCCGGGCGGGCGTTGCCAGCCGGTCGGGACGGGAACCCGGCCATAGGACGGTGCGTTTCACCTACTCAGTCAGCTCCAGCAGAATGCCGTTCGTCGCTTTGGGATGCAGGAACGCGATGCGCCGGCCGCCGGCCCCGCGCCGCGGCGTCTGATCGACCAGCTGGTAGCCCGCAACGCGGCAGCGTTCGAGAGCGGCATCGAGATCGGGGACGCGGTAGCAGACGTGATGGATGCCCGGGCCGCGTTTCGCAAGGAACTTTGCCACGGGGCTGGACGGATCGGCAGGTTGGAGCAACTCGACGTCCACCTCCCCGACCCGCATGGTGACAATCTCGGCACCGTCCGCCGTTTCGGCCGGCCCGGGAGCAAGACCGAGGACGTCGCGGTAGAAGGACAACGCTTCGCGGATGCTCGTCACGGCGATGCCGATATGCGCGACCGACGCTTTCATATAAAGTCAAACTAACGTGATAGAAGGGGAGTGGGGGACATGGAAGGGACGCATCCGGCGGCCATTACAGACGCCACATTTCAAGTTGAGGTGGAGCAGCACAAGGGGCTCGCGCTTGTCGATTTCTGGGCGACCTGGTGCGGGCCGTGCCACGCGGTCGCGCCGATCATGGACCAGCTGGCGGGCAAGTACAACGGCAAGGTGAAGATCGTGAAGGTGGACGTGGACGCCAATCAGGCCACGGCGATGCGCTTTAACGTTCGCTCGATTCCGAGTATTCTATTCTTCAAGGACGGACGCCACGTGGACACGATCGTCGGCGCATTTCCGTCACTGGCGTTCGAACAAAAGATCGAACAACACCTCTCGTAGCTTCCTCCCCGGAGGACGATGCGCGCGAGCACCGCTCGCCTGACGAATTCGCCGGTTCGCCTCGCGGATCTCCAGTTTCCGCAGGTGAGCCGGCTTATTCATCGCACCCGCCTCGCCTTCATTCATCTCGACAATCTGCTGGCGTACGCCAAGCGCGACCGCGACGGCCGCATCGACGGCTATCTCGCCGCGCACCTGCCCGACGAATGCCTCCTGGTCTTCTTCCGCAAAGGCGAGGCCGTCAACGCCGCCTCGTTGCACGCGGCCGGACGACAGGTCGTCACGATCACCGAAGCGCTGAAGCGCATGCGCGCGGAGGTGGAGCGCAGCGATCTCACCTATTGCGCCGCTCCGATGGAGCAGCTCGCCTGGATGTATGCGTCCTGCGCGGGCGGGTATGAGCCCCGCCATATCGACGTCAATCGGCCGGAGAAATTCTTTCCCCTGCTGCAGCAGGAAAAGATCAGCGGCGTGCTCGAGCTGATCTCCAACGGCCGCGTGTCCTACCTCAAGTTCGATCAGGGGAAGTACCTCAGCGGTCACTTCTGCGACAAGCCGGACAACGTGCAGCCGGCGCGATATCTCGAGTCGCTGTTCGATGCCGCGGCCGGGGGTGAAGCGCCGGCGATGTCGGCGGGAACGTTCCCCGCCGGCGACGACCTGCCCGCTCAGGCCGCCACGGCGCTGGTCAACACCTATCGCGAGCTGTACTGGCGCATCGTCGACGCCGTCGAGCGCGAATTCCCGGGCGAAGCCAAGCGGCGCGCGCAAAAAGTGATGACTGCCATCGTCGACACGCATCATGCGTTGGCGCTGCTCAGCGTGCCGCGCGGCACCGATACGCCCGATGCCGTGGTACGGCCCGAAGAGCTGGCCACGGCGCTCACCGACTGGGCCCTGCAGCTGCTCGAGGGTGCGGAAGTCATGATGCCCGGCACGGCCCCGAAGGTGCTGAAGGACGCCACCCGCGAGCATCGCTACGTGCTGCAGGCGGCCGGCTTTTACGGTCGTCTCCCCTGGCGGGTGACGTGGTGACGTGGCCGGCACCCTGTATGTCGTCGCGACGCCTCTCGGTAACCTCGGCGATCTCTCGCCGCGCGCCGCCGACACCCTGAAACGCGTGGCGGCCGTCGCCGCCGAAGACACCCGCCACAGCAAACCGCTCCTTAAGCACGCCGGCTCGAAGGCGGAGCTGATCAGCTTTCACGCGCACTCATCGGACCGCGCCCTGGAGCGCATCCTGCGCATCCTGTCTGAAGGAAGGGATGTCGCGCTGATCACCGACGCCGGAACGCCGGCGATCAGTGATCCTGGTGTCGTACTCGTTGCGGCCGCGCGCGAACGCGGCATTCCCATCGTGACCATCCCGGGACCGACCGCTGTCGCGGCGAGTCTCTCGGTCTCAGGGATCAGTGGCGACCGCTATGTGTTTCTCGGATTTCTGCCCCGCAAAGGCAGCGACCGCCGCCGTTTCCTTATGACCGTCGCTTCTAGTGAGTGGACTGTGGTCCTGTTCGAGGCGCCCAATCGCGTCACGCAGCTCCTCGTCGATCTCGCCGAGGTGTGTGGTCCCGAACGGCAGGCGGTCGTCTCTCGGGAATTGACGAAGGTGTTCGAAGAGACGCGGGCGGGGACGTTGCAGGAATTGTCAGAGCACTATGCAGAGGCCCCCGTGCGGGGCGAGGTTACGGTAGTTGTCGCGGGAACTGGAAAACAGCGGATTGAAGAACCGCCGCCCGATCCCGGCCAACGCGCGAAGGCTTTGCTTGCAGAAGGCCTCTCGCGCAAAGATGTGGCTCATCGACTGGCAGAAGAAACCGGAATCTCACGAAACACTGCTTATCGGCTGGTGAGCGAGTTATGAGCGGTTGGGCGGTTAAGCGGTTAGGCGGTTTGATGGCACTGGGGGCATTGGTTATTCCAACCGCCCAACCGCCGAACCGCCCAACCGCCGCATCTCTCACCATCGGCCGCCTCCACTACGGCGGCGGCGGCGATTGGTATGCGAACCCCTCGAGCCTGCCCAACCTCCTGACGGCGTTGCGTGAGCGGACGACCTTGCCCGTCGCCGAGCGTGAGCGGCTGGTGACGTTGACGGGGCCGGAGCTGTGGGACGTCCCTTACATCTATATGACGGGGCACGGCAACGTCCATTTCTCCGATGTCGAGCTCCGCATCCTGCGGCGCTACCTCGAGCAGGGCGGCTTTCTCCATGCGGACGACAACTATGGGATGGACAAATCGTTCCGCCGCGAGATCGCGCGCGTTTTTCCGGACCATCCGCTGGTGGAAGTGCCGTTGACGCACCCCATTTACAACCTGGTCTACGCCTTCCCGCGGGGCATTCCCAAGATCCACGAGCACGACGGTCTCCCCGCGCAGGGCTTCGGCATTTTTTTGGGAGACCGCCTTGTCGTATACTATTCCTATCAGTCGGACCTCGGGGACGGTTGGGAGGACCCCGACGTCCACCATGATCCTCCTGAGCTGCATGAGGCGGCGTTGCGGATGGGCGTGAACCTCTTCACCTACGCGGTGAGCACGAGCAAATGACGGAAACCGCCCGCCGGCTGCGGCGCCTCGGGGCGCCCCACGCACGCGCGCGGGCGTTCGCCATGGTGCTCGGCGGCTTCGGCGCGGCACTGGCAGCCGCTGCCCTGGGGCTCGCCCTCGCCCCGGCCGTGCCCGGGATCGCCCTGGCGTGGGCGCTGATCCTGGTGAGCGCCGCGGCTGCGACCAGGGCCGTGTTGCACACGCGGCGCGAGGCCGCCGCACCGGCGTTGGGAAGACTCGTCGAGTCGGCTGCCGGTGGACGGGCAGGCAGCATCGTCGGAGTCGTCACCCCCACCGCTGGGAAGGGCAGCGGCTCGAGCGCGGCGTTGCTGCTGGCGGCCGATACCCGCGCTGCCGCCGTCGTGTTGTCTGCCGCGCCACAAGTCGATAGCGCGATGCGCCGCACGACGCGTCTACGCGTCGCGAGCGGTGCCGGTGCGGCGCTCGCCGGGGCGATACTGCTCGCGGCGAGCGCGCCGAACGCGGGTCAGGCCGCGGCGTTCTGGCATCCGATGCGCGCTTGGCGGGATGCGCGGACGCCGATCCGCGTGACGGTCGATCGCACCACCATCCCTCGCGGCGGCAACGTCTTCGTAACCGTGATCGCCCCGGCGGCGACGCAGGCGACCCTATGGTCGCGCGGCGCGGGCGAGCCCTGGAGAGCAATGAAGGTCGGCCTGGACCGCGACGGCAAAGCCGTGCGCGGTTTCATGGATATCAACGCCGATCTCTACCTGCGCGCGTCGACCGGTGGGCGCCGCAGCGGCGACATCAAAGTCTCCGTCGCGCTCCCCGCCTTCCTCGCGGACCTGGGACTCACGGCCCGCTTTCCTTCATATCTCGGCCGGGCAGACGAGCCGTTGCTCGCCGGCTCCGATGTCATTCCTCTGCCCGCCGGCACGAGCGTCGTGACGAACGGCGCCGCGAGCGTGCCGCTCGCCAGTGCTACTTGGACGCTCGAATCACGTCGCGAGCCGCTCCGCGTCGACGGCACGCGCATCGAAGGCCGGTTCACGCCGACCGCCAGCGGCACTTGGCGGCTTGAAGCGCGCAGCGCGGACAACACGCTCCTCGAGGGCGAGGCGCCCGAGCTGCACCTCCTCATCGTCCCCGATTCGGCGCCCGTCGTCACGTTGCCCGTTCCGGGGCGCGATACGACGCTGCCGATCTCGTTGCGCCAGCAGCTCGTCGCGGACGTGCGGGATGATCACGGGATCACGCGTCTCAGCGTCGTGAGCTGGCGGGTGAGCCGCACGGGTCGAGTCGGGGAGCAGGTACGCGAGTCGCTGGATGTGGCGAGTGTCGGCGATCGCGCCATCGTGCAGGGACAGCTCGACGCGGAGAACCGGGGCTTGTTGCCCGGTGACACGCTGCGCCTGTTCGTCGAAGCGTGGGATAACGCGCCAACCCCGCACCGGGGACGCAGTGCCGAGATCGCGTTGCGGCTGCCCAGCATGGAAGAGCTGCGTGCCGAGGCGCGGGCCGCGGCGCACGCGGTAGCGAGTGCAGCCGACTCCGTCTCCGCCGCGCAGCGCGAGTTGAGCGATCGCACGCGCGACCTCGCGCAGGAGCGCAGCCGCAATCCGGATGGCCAGACCGCCGGACGGCCGGACGGCCGATCAGGGGCTCAACAGAGTGGGTCGATGTCGTTTCAATCGACCCAGCGTGCGGAAGAGATCGCGCGGGACCAAGCCGCGATGTCGCAGCGCGTCCAGGAGCTGGCGCAGGCGGTCGAAGAGATCGCGCGTGCCGCCAAGGCCGCCGGCGTGGATGACACGGCTTTTCAGCGGCGATTACAGGAAGTACAGGAGCTGTTGCAGCGCGCGCTGACGCCGGAGCTCGAGCAGCGGCTGCGCGAGCTGCAGGAAGCGCTCGCGCGACTCGATCCCGAAGCCACGCGCCAGGCATTGCAGCGACTGGCGGATGCGCAGCAGCAGCTGCGCCGCGAGCTCGAACGGAGTCAGGAGCTGTTCAAGCGGGCTGCGCTCGAAGGCGAGCTGGCCTCGCTCGCCAGGGACGCCGAAGACCTGCAGCGCCGCCAGGCGGAATGGAACAAGGAAGACGCGCCACATGCCGATTCGGCTGCTGATGCAAGAGGCGGCGAATGCCGCCGATCAGCGCGATTCCCGCGGCGCGCGGCGCGGGGGCCAGGAAGCGGCCGACTCGCTCGCGCAACTCCCCGATCAGCTGCGCCAGCGGCGTGATTCACTTGCGACTGCCTGGCGTCAGGAGACACTCGACGCGCTCGATCGCGCCCTCGCCGAAACGGCGGCCCTGGCACAGCGCCAGGAGTCAGTCGCCGACGCGCTGCGGGATGGGGAAGCGGGCGCGCCGACGCGCGCGCGCCAGGCCGCCATCGAAGAGGGAACGCACGCCATCGAGCAGCAGATCGGCCAGGCGGCCGGCCGTCATGCGTTGGTGTCACCGCAGCTCGAGGCTGCCCTGGGCTACGCGCAGAACCAGATGCGTCAGGCGCGCGAGCAATTGGAGCAGGGCGATCCCAACGCGGCGGCGGCCGCGCCGTTCGCCGAACAGGCCCTGGACGCGCTCAACGCCACCGCCCACGCGCTGGTGCGCACGGCGCAGCAGGTCGCCGGCGCGCAGTCGGGATCGGGTTTCCAGGAGGCGCTCGAACAGCTCGCGCGCATGGCGCAGCAGCAGCAGGGCATGAACGGCGATGCGCAGGGGCTGCTCCCGATGATGGCGCCCGGTGGTGATGCCGTGATGCAGCGGCTGCGCGAGCTCGCGGGCCGGCAACGCGCGCTCGCCGAGCAGCTGGAGCGCCTGCAGGCGAGCGGCGATGCGAGCGCCGCGGGTGCGCTCGCGCAGGAGGCGCGCGAGTTGGCGCGCCAGCTCGAGGCCGGCCGGCTCGACGCCCGAACCATCGAACGGCAACAGCGGCTGTATCGCAAGCTGCTCGATGCCGGCCGCAGTCTCTCCGGAGATGAGCCGGACGAGCAAAAAGACCGCATCAGCCACTCAGCGATTGGCGACAGCGTCCATACGCCCGCCGCCCTCCTGCCCGGCGCGACCGGCGCCGGCCCAAAAGTCCGCTACCCGACGTGGGACGAGCTGAGCGGTC
This sequence comes from Gemmatimonadota bacterium, assembly GCA_003221985.1. The sequence goes on from QHUQ01000122.1 coordinate 19,958, forward strand.
TCACGCCCGAGCAGCGGCGCATGGTGCTCGAGTACTTCCGCCGGTTAAATGAGCAGAAGCATTAACTGGGCGGCGGTCGCCGCGCTGGTGCTCTTGGCCTCGGCTGACCCCGCGCGGGTCGCGCGGGGTCAAGCTATAGGGCCCGGATTCGAATTGGAGCGCTCGGGCCGCTACGCCGATGCCGCGACCATCTATTTCACGACGGTCCGCAGCGATCCGACGAACCTCCCGGCCCTCCTCGGCCTCGAGCGCACGCTCTTCGTCCTGAACCGCATGACCGAGCTGTTGCCGCTCGTGCAAAACGCACGCGCGCGCCTGCCCGAGAGTCCGGCACTGCGCAGTCTCGAGCTGCGCGTTTACGCGGCGCTGAATCAGACCGACTCGCTCGAAGCCATCGCGTTGCGCTGGGCCGCCAGCGTGCCGCGCAGCGACGCTCCATACCGCGAATGGGGGCTGGCACTCGCCGATCGCCGCATGTGGGATGAGGCGCGCCGCGCGTATCTCACCGGACGCAAAACCTTGGGTGGCGAGGGGACGCTCGCGATCGAGCTGGCGGAGCTGGAGCAGCGCGCCGGCAACTGGGAAGCGTCGGCGGCGGAGTGGGCACGCGCCGTCACGCGGGCCGCGGACGTCGGACCGAACGCTGCGAGCCAGCTCGCGGACGCACCGGCGCCGATGCACGAGCACGTGGCGCGCATCCTGACCGGGCCCGACGCCTCCGTGGCCGCGCGGCGCGTAGGCGCGGAAGTGCTGCTCGCCTGGGGACAACCCAACGAGGCGTGGGTGGTGCTGGAACAGACGCTCGGGCAGGGCGACAGCGATGCGCAGGTTGCGCTGCGGCGCTTCGCCGACCTCGCGGGGGCGTTGCCAACGCCCGAAGGACATCGCGTCCGCGGGATGGCACTGACGCGCTGGGCCGACCTCGTCCCGTCGCCCGTCTCGGAGCGGGCGCGTGCCGAGGCGGTGCGCGAGCTGTTGGAGGGTGGCGACCGTGCCGGTGCCCGCCGGGTCCTGGAGGCTCACGCGGACGCGACTGCGTTGGGCCAGGCGTCGTTAATCCAGATACTCATCGCGGATGGCCAGCTCGATGTCGCCGAAGCGCGTCTTGAGACGTCGAAGACCGCCCTCACGGCGGACGATCGGGGCGCGCTCAGGCTGGCACTTGCCAAAGCGCGCATTGCGCGCGGCGAGCTCGACCGGGCGGATGCGGCGCTGGGTGATGATTCGAGTGTCGCCGCGATCGCACAGCGCGGCTGGATCGCGCTGTATCGCGGCAATCTGAAGGGCGCGATGGAGGCGTTCCGGGTCGCGGGTCCGTACGCGGCCGACCGCGCCGCCGCGACGGAGCGCACCGCGATGATGGCGCTGTTGCAGCCGATTCAAGAGGAGTCGAGTCCCGAGCTGGGTGCGGCGCTGCTCACGCTGGCGCGCGGCGACTCGGTGGCCGGTGTCGCGGCGTTGCGTCGCGCGGCATCCCGGCTGCCGGTGCAGGGCGGCCGGCTCGAAGTGCTGCTGCTCGCGGGCCAGGTCGCGGCGCAGAAGGCGGGCGGGGGGGGCGGGGATCAGGAGGCGACGGCAGTCGCGCTGTTCGACGAAATCGTGCGCGCCGGTGGTGAGGGCGCGGCTCCTCCCGCCGCCGAGCTCGAATGGGCGCGGCTGCTGGTGCGCACAGGCCGGTCGGCGGAGGCCGTTCCACACCTCGAGCACCTGATTCTCACGTATCCCAACAGCGCCTTCGTCCCGGAAGCCCGGCGCGTGCTGGAGCGGGCGCGGGGAGCGATTCCGAAATCGTGAGCTACGAACGGTGAAGAGACGAGATTTTGTAAAAGCGGTTGGGCGGTTTGGCGGTTTGGCGGTTGGCACTCGGTTCCTGGGTTTCCAACCGCCCAACCGCTTAACCGCCCTGCCGTCGCTGTTGATTCCGATGGACGACGCGCAGACCGATCACCTCAAGGCGTACGGCCTCGCGTACCGCGCGATCCAGGCGGGCCTCAAGGCCGAGTGGTTGCTCAATTACCGCGGCGGCTCGTTTCTCATCCCCGACCTCGACGCGCTGCGGCGGGATGCGGCGCTCAACGGCATTCGCTACGAACCGGTCGACAGCGGCATGCCGGCGGTGCGCGGAGAAATCGAAGCCAACAACATGGATGCCGTGCCGCTCGAGAAGGCGCCCAAAGTCGCCGTCTACGCGCCGCCGAACGCCGCACCGTGGGACGACGCCGTCACGATGGCGCTGCAGTACGCCGGCATCCCGTTCACCAAGATCTGGGATGCGGAGGTGATGAACGGCGGGCTGCGCGACTTCGACTGGCTGCATCTGCATCACGAAGATTTTACCGGCCAGTACTCGAAGTTCTTCCTGATCTATTCGGGGATGACGTGGCTCGGCGAGATGGTGCAGCGCAACAGCGACATGGCCCGGCGGCTCGGCTTTCAGACGGTTCCGGATCTGAAGAAGGCGGTGGCGCGCGGCATTCACGGGTACGTCGAGAACGGCGGTTTCCTGTTCGCGATGTGTACGGCGACCGAGACGATCGATCTCGCGCTCGCGGCGGAGCACGTGGACATCGCCGCGACGTTCGCCGATGGGACGCCCATCGATCCCGACGCCGACGCGAAGCTCGATTGGTCGAGAAGCTTCGCGTTCACGAACGCGCATGTCGAGCCCAACCCGCTGGTCGCGAGTTTTTCCGACATCGACGGCCATCAGGTGAACGGCGGCGCGCGCCGCCAGCCGCTCGGCGCCTTCACGCTGTTCAACTTCAGCGCCAAAATCGATCCGGTGCCCACCATGCTCGTTCAGAATCACCGCCAGGTGATTCCCGATTTCTACGGCCTCACGACGTCCTTCACCCGCAACCGGCTGAAGCCGGGCGTGACCATCCTGGCAGAAGAAGAGGGTGCGCCGTGGGTGAAGTACGTCCACGGCGATCTGGGCAAGGGCACGTGGACGTTCTTCGGTGGGCACGATCCCGAGGACCCGCAGCACCAGATCGGTGACCCGCCGACCGATCTGTCGTTGCATCCACATTCTCCGGGCTACCGGCTGATCCTGAACAACGTGCTGTTCCCCGCCGCGAAAAAGCGCGAGCTCAAGACGTGAGCGTCGAGCGCCTGACGGCGGCCGCGCGCGCCCTGCTGCAGGAGGAGATCGCGGCGGCCCACGGGCGCGAGGTGTCGTTCGTGGTGCGCGCCGATCCCAACGGCACGCTCACGGACGCCCGCGTCGTGGCGCGCGGCACGATCGACGCCGTGCTCGCGCTTCCCGGCGCCGCGCAGCGCGGCGAGATGTTGCTCCACAATCATCCGAGCGGCTTCCTCGAGCCGTCGGGCGCGGACCTGCACGTGGCCGCGCGGCTGCATGATGAAGGGGTTGGTTTCGGAATTGTCGACAACGACGTCGCTACGCTGTACGTCGTAGTCGAATGCCCACGGGCGCGGACGATCGCGCGACTCGATTCGCTCGACATCGCCAATCTGCTCACCGAGTCCGGCCCCGTGGCGCGCGTGCTCGGCACCAGCGCATTCGAGGATCGCCCCGGTCAGCGCGACATGGCGGCCTACATCGCGGACGCGTACAACGACGGCGGCATCGCGCTGCTCGAGGCGGGGACGGGTGTCGGCAAGTCGTTCGCCTACCTCGTGCCCGCACTCGAATGGGCGCGGCACAACGGCGAGCGCACGATCGTCTCGACGAACACGATCAACCTGCAGGAACAGCTCGTGGGCAAGGACCTGCCGATCCTGGCGCGCGCCTTCTCCACCGGCGAGCGTGCCGTCACGTTCGCGCTGCTCAAGGGCTGGCGGAATTACCTCTGCCTGTCGCGCCTGGAGCAGGCCCGCGCCGGCCAGGAATCGTTGTTCGACGATGGGCGCGCCGCCGAGCTCGAGTCGATCGCCGGATGGGCGTCGCGCACCGCGGACGGCAGCCTCTCCGACCTCGTCGAAGAGCCGTCCAGCGACGTGTGGGACGCCGTCGCCGCCGAGTCGGATCTCTGCACGCGGCTCAAGTGCCCGCATTTCGAGCGCTGCTTCCTGTTCCAGGCGCGGCGCCGCGCCGCCGAAGCGGACGTCGTCGTCGTGAACCATCACCTGCTCGCGAGCGACCTCGCGGTGCGGATGGCGTCCGACAACTGGCAGGAGGCCGCGGTGCTGCCGCCGTACCGGCGCCTGGTGCTGGACGAAGCCCACCATCTCGAAGACGTCGCCGCCCATCACCTCGGCACCCAGGTGAGCATGCTCGGCGTGCAACGCCTGCTCGGCCGCCTCGAGCGCAACGGCCGCGGTCTGTTGCCGACGCTCGCGGCGGAGCTGAGTACGCATGACGACTTGCTCGCCTCCGCCAGCCGTGACCTGCTGACACGCACGGTCCTGGACGCGCTGGTCGCCGCCCGCCGCTGGGCCGAAGAGCTGTTCGGCCGCCTGGGACGGCGGCTCGACGCGGATCAGGTGCTGCGTCTCACCGATGCGTTCCGCGAGGACGGCGTCTGGCGCGAAGGGCTGGATGTGGCGCTCGACAATCTGCTCGTCGCCTTCAGCAAGCTGCGCGACGGCGTCGAGACGATCGCCGACCGCTTGTCGATCGATGATCCCGCCGAAATGCGGACGCGCCTGATCGGCGAGCTGCGCGGTGTCGTGCGGCGACTCGACGCGGCAGCAGAGGGACTCAAGGCGACGTTGCAGCCGGTCGGCTACCGCCCGGCCGCGGGCCCGGCCGTCCGCTGGATGGAGAGGCGGGGCCGGCGCACGCCCAACGTCACGCTGTCCGCCGTACCGCTCGATCTCGCTCCGGTTCTCAAGGAAGCACTGTTCGATCGCGTCGAGACGGTCGTGCTCACGAGTGCCACGCTCGCGGCGGGCGGCGAGTTCACGTTCCTCGAAGAGCGGCTGGGGCTCGCGCTGCCGCCGTCGCGCGTGACGGTGCGCGAGATTCTGCCGTCGCCGTTCGATTTCGGCGCGCAGTGCGTGTTCGGCATCCCCACCGACATCCCGGAGCCCCGCGACGACGAATCGGGGCACGGGGCCGCCGTTGCCCGCGTACTGCTCGAGCTGGCGCATGCGTCCGACGGCGGCATCTTCGCCCTCTTTACGAGCCACGGTGCGTTGCGGCGCACGGCCGACGCGATTCGCGGCGACGTCGGCGCGCGCTGGCCGCTGCTCGTGCAGGGCGAGGGCCAGCGCGATCAGCTGCTGCGGCGCTTCCGCGATGCGGGATCGGCGATTCTCCTGGGGACCGATTCATTCTGGGAAGGGGTGGACGTCCCGGGGCGGGCGTTGCGCGTACTCATACTGGCGAAACTGCCGTTCAAGGTGCCGAGCGAGCCGCTAACCGCGGCGCGGCTGGAGCGTCTCACGGAAGCGGGAGTGGATGGCTTCACCCACTATCTCGTTCCGCTCGCAGCGCTCAAGTTGAAACAGGGATTCGGGCGGCTGATCCGCACGAAATCCGACGTGGGCGCGGTGGTGCTGCTCGACCGGCGCGTCGTCACCAAGCGCTACGGGGCCACGATGCTGGAAGGGCTGCCGCCGGCGGCGAAGGCGATCGGCAACTGGCCGGATGTACGGCGCGAGTTGGAGGAATTCTTTGCCATGCACAGCATCGGCAGCCCGGTTTCCTGGAGCTAGATTTATCGCATGAGTTTCAGCAGGCGCGTTTCCCAACTACCGACGTATCCCATGGCCGAGCTGCCCGCGATCAAGCGGCGGCTGATCGAGCAGGGTGTCGAAGTCATCGACGTCGGGGCGGGGGATGCGGACTTTGCGCCCCCGGACGTCGCGGTCAAGGCGCTGGCGCGTGCCGTGCAGGATCCCGCGATGAGCCGCTACGCGTTTCAGCTGGGCCTGCCGGCGTTCCGCGAAGCCGCGGCGGCATACATGCAGCGCCGCTTCGGCGTGACGGTCGATCCGTTCAAGGAGCTGCACCCGCTGCTCGGCTCAAAAGAAGGCATCGCGCATCTCGCGACGGCGGTTTTGAATCCGGGTGACGCCGCCATCGTGCCCGTGCCGGGCTACGCGGTCTATCACGGCGGGACGGTGCTCGCGGACGCCGAGCCGTACGTCTACGATCTCACGCCGCGCACCGATTTCCTGCTCGAGCTGGACGAGATCCCCGCGGACGTGCTGAAGCGCGCCAGGATCGTCTATCTGAATTATCCGAACAATCCCACCGCCGCTGTGGCGCCGCGCGAGTATCTGGAACGGACGATCGCGGCATGCCGCCGGCACGACATCGTGCTCGCCTACGACAATCCGTACTGCGAGATCACGTTCGACGGCTACGTGGCGCCCTCGATCTTCGAGATCCCGGGCGCGATGGACGTCGCGGTCGAGTTCCACTCGTTCTCCAAGAGCTTCTGCATGACGGGCTGGCGGCTGGGCTGGGCGGTGGGGCGGCCCGATCGCATCGCAGCGCTGGCGCGCGTGAAGAACTACGTCGACACCGGCGCGTTCCTCGCCGTGCAAGCAGCGGGGGCGGAGGTGCTGAAGCAGGCGGAGAAGATCGCCGCGGGGTACGCGGCGCAGTTCAAAGAGCGGCGCGACGCAATTGTGCCGGTACTGCGTGCCAATGGTTTCGAGATCGATCCTCCACGCGCGACCCTGTACCTCTGGATTCCATTGCCCGACGGCCTGCCGTCGGCCGCGTTCCAGAAGCGCGCACTCGAGGATGTCGGCGTCGTGACGCTGCCCGGGAGTGCGTTCGGCTCCGGCGCGGAAGGGTTTTTCCGAATTGCGCTGACTGTCCCTGTGCCCCGGCTCATCGAGGCAACGGAGCGGTTGGGAAAGGTGCTTGCCACTGTTTGACCGTCAGGTTGGGCGCCCGCCCATCGGCCGCGCGTGGCTGATCACCGCCGCGCTGCACGTCGTCGCCGTGATTCTGTTCTTCACGGTGAACTGGCAGGCGCCTTGGCGCCGGGCGGACTACGTCGTGCTGCAGCCGATCGAAGCCGGCGACTCGATGGTCTTCGTTCCGGGGACGCGCGAGCTCCGTGCGAAGGGCCCGACAATCGTCTCAACCCGTCGCGAACCCCCGCCGCCCCCCGCCGCCCCTTCGCCGCCCCTCGCCGCCGCTTTGCCGGATACCGGAGTCACGCTCCCGGCCTACGACCCGAACGCCAGCCGGGTAGCGCCAGAGCCCCAAGTGGGCGATGGCCGTCTCTGGGTCAGCCCGCGGCCGGGACTGCCCGCTGCGATCGCGGACGCGATCTACGGCGACACCGCGGGCCGGCGCCAGGGAGCGATCGACCGGCTGCGCGTGATG
>QHUQ01000100.1 GCA_003221985.1 Gemmatimonadota bacterium
GCTGTCGCGTTGTCGACCGCGCCCGGTGAGCGATCCGTGACCCGATTCTGGAGCAGAATGGACACGCCCATGGCAAGTGGTATGACGAACCATGTCTCGCCACCCGCGAGCGGCAGCCACACGAGCCCGATGATCAGAGAAAGGAAGCCAATGAGGCGAACCAGCATCGACACTGGCTGACCCTTCGAGTCGTAATGGGCAGCTAACCAGACGTTCGTGTGGGAACGTTGCGCGACGAGATTGACACCTGAGATCAGGCGTGGCGAGCCAAGTAACATCCGAGCCGGTCGCCCCGAAAACGCGTGCTCCTCTACACTGAATCCGCGCGCGGCGAGCTCGCGCGTCAGGACCTCGCGCACCTTCTGATGGTTCGGGGTTCCCACGAGCCGCGGCACCGCCAGCTCGCGGAACAGCTCGGCGTAGTCAGTCACCGCGCACGAGCGCGCTGATGCGCTCGCGATCGGCGGTCGAGATCGGCGCGAGCGGCGGCCGCGGCGGCCCGCCGTACAAGCCGACCGCGTCCATGGCGGCTTTCACGCCCGCGGGGCCGAGCTTGCCGACGGTCTCCTTGTCGAGCGGCGTGATCTGTTCCTGGAGCTGGCCGGCGGCGGCACGATGGCCCTGCTCGAACTCGCGCAGCAGCTGCACACAAAGGCGCGGCGCGAAACACGCCACGCCGACGACGCCGCCCTGACACCCCAGCTCCAGCGCGGTGAACAGCAGCGATGCCGACCCCACGAGGACCGCCCATTGCGGCACCGCCTCGCGGTATGCCGCAAGATTCTTTGGATCACCCGACGAATCCTTCACGCCGATGATCCGCTCGTGGCTCGTGAGCTGCTGCAAGAACGCCGGCGCGAGCGACAGATGCGTGTATTTCGGGATGTTGTAAATCAGCACTGGCACGGGACTCGCGTCCGCGACCGCACGGAAGTGAATCGCCAGCGACTCCGGCGTTGCGGCCGCCGAAAAGTAGGAGGGCGGACGGACCAGCACGGCATCGGCGCCGGCTGCCGCAGCCGCCCTAGATGACGCGATCGTCTGTCGTGTCGACTCCCCACCCGTCCCCGCAATGAGCCATGCCCCGTCGCTGAGCGCTTCGCGGGCGAGCCCGACCAGGTGACGCTGCTCATCCGCATCGAGCAACGCCGCCTCCCCCGTCGAGCCGGAGACGACAATACCGGCGACGCCCTCAGCCAGCAGACGCGCGATGTTCTCGCGAAACAGCACGGGCGCGACGTCGCCCGTGGCGGAGTCGAACGGAGTTGGAATGGGCGGGAAGATCCCCGCCGGCCGCCCCCTCCCCCTGCGCTCGGTCACTGCGGCAGCATGCTCGAGAGGTCGTCGACCTTCACCTCGGCGGCTTCGGCAGCCGCGACGGGCTTCGCCGCGGCGGCGCGGCGCCGAAGGGAGCGCGCCTGCCGCTCGAATTCCTTGGGATCCGATGACGCGGGCAGCGCGGTCTCGTAGGTCACGACTCCGTCGGTCAACAGATCGATGAGATGCTGATCGAATGTCTGCATGCCGTACTTCTCGCGCGAGTCCCCGATGTAGTCGGGCAGCTCGGACGTCCGCTCCCCATCTTTGATCATGTCCCGCACGATGTCCGTGCAGATCATGACCTGCAACGCGGCCACGCGCCCGCGCCCGTCGGCCCGCGGCAGCAGCCGCTGCGACACCACCGCATGTAACGCCTCCGACAGGCGCAGCCGCGCAATATCCTGGTCCTCCGGCGGAAACATCGCGATGATGCGGCTCACGGTCGTTACGGCATCCGGCGTGTGCAGCGTGGACACGAGCAGATGCCCCGTCTCGGCCGCTTTCATCGCGGTATCGACCGTCTCCGCATCGCGCATCTCGCCGATCAGGACGACGTCGGGATCCTGCCGCAGGGCGGCGCGCAGCCCGGTACGGAAGTCGTCCGTGTCGACGCCGATCTCCCGCTGCGTCACGGAGCAATTGATGTCCCGGTGCAGGAACTCGATCGGATTCTCGAGCGTGAGGATGTGGCGATGCTGGCTCTGATTGATGTGGTTGATGATCGCGGCCATCGTTGAGCTCTTGCCCGATCCCGTGACGCCCGTTACGAGGATCATCCCCCGCTCGGCGTTGGCGACTTCCGCGAGCACGGCCGGCAGCTTCAGCGACTCGAACGTCGGGACGTCGAACGGAATGACGCGCATCACGATCATGAACGACGAACGCTGGCGGAGGATGTTCACGCGGAAGCGGCCGATGCCCGGCATGCCCCAGGAACAGTCGTAATCGCGCAGCTTGTCGATGCGCCCGCGGTCTTCGTCGTTGGAAATCAGCCGCTGCGCGATCGCTTTCGTCTGATCGGGCGTCAGCCGCTGCTTGGTGAGGGGAACGAGCTTGCCGTCGATGCGCGCACGGAACACGTCACCCGCCTTGATGTGCAGGTCGGACGCCCCGCGGTCCACTGCGGCCTTGATGATCTTTTCCATTCAGTACCCGGCTTCCAGGTCGACGACGTTCGTGAGGGGCGCACCTGCAAGATAGCGCCGGATGTTGTCCACGATGAGGGCCGTTTCGCGGTCCCAGAACCCCGTGGTCACGGCGCTGACGTGCGGGCTCACCAGCAGGCGGGGATGCCGCCAGAACGGGTGCTCGGCGGGCAGCGGCTCGACGGCGAATACGTCGAGCGCCGCACCACGCAGCCGCCGGAGGTCGATCAGCTCGAGCAGCGCCTGCTCATCGAGCAATGACCCGCGCGAGACGTTGATGACCAGTCCGTGGAGCGGCAGACGCTCGAGCACGCTGCGATCGACCGCTCCGGCAGTCTCCGTCGTATGTGGCGCCGCGATCACCAGCACGTCGCTCCCGGCCGCCAGCCGCGGCAAATCGGCCAGGGCGCCGATCCATTTTGCACCGGCAGGGCCGCCGCGCTCCGGCCGCCGCCGCACTCCCGCGACCGACATGCCGAGCGCCAACCCACGCCGCGCCACGGCCGTCCCGATCCCCCCGAGCCCGAAAATGCCGAGCCGCAGATCGCGGAATTCGCGCATCGGGATCGCGCCGTCGGTGAAGTCCTCCTTGGCCCACCGGCCCTGGCGCTGGGCGGAGATCATGCGGTCGAGGCCGCGCGTGAAATAGGCGATCGCGGCGAGCACCCAGTCGGCCATCGGCTCGGCGTGCACGCCGGCCGAGTTCGTCAGCACCGCGCCGCTGCCGGCGAGGTGTGCGAGGCTCGAGCCGACGCCGGCGGTGGCACTGTGCGCCCAGCGCAACGTCCCTTTCGCCGCCGCAGCGATGCCGGACGGCACCCCATAACCCAGGTAGATCTCGGCGCCGCGGACCGCGGCAAGCGCTTCCGGAGACCCTCCGGAGCCGCCGTCACCGTCGGAAACGGCGGGAGCCTTCACCTCCATGACGTCCCATCCCGCGCCCAGGGCGTTCGTGATCTCGACCACGCGTGCTCGCGGAATCCGCCAAGCGGCGCGTGGCGAGGCGAGATCGATCATCGAGCCCCGCGCGCCGGACCAATCCTTCCAGATCCTCGAGCACAGTTGGTCCCGGCTTCGCGTGAACCGAAACGGTGGAGCGCATCGACTGGCGCTCGACCAGCTTCTCGACCCGGCCGAGCCCGGCGAGAACCGCGAGGACGACCAGCGTCGTTGCGATACCTTCGAGGTAAAAGCCGCTCCCCAGCGCCACGCCGATGGCCGCCACGACCCAAATGGTGGCAGCGCTCGTCAGTCCGACGACTGCGCCCCGCGCATGCAGGATCGTGCCGGCCCCGATGAAGCCGACGCCCGTGACGATCTGGCCGGCCACGCGCGTCGGATCGGTGGCGGCCCCGACCATCGCGATGGAGAGGTGCGTATAGAGCACCGATCCAATACAGATGAGAATATTGGTCCGCAGCCCCGCCGGTTTGCCGCCGAGCTCACGCTCCATCCCGATCGCCCCACCGAGCAGCGAGGCGAGGCCGAGTTGGAGCATCAGCTCGAGCTTAAAGATGTCGATGATCTGAGTCAGCATTGGTCTTGAGGAACCCCATGCGATCGCGCACTTCCGCGATCGTGCGGTGGGCGAGCGCGCGCGCCTTGTCCGCGCCGGCGCGCAAACGCACCAGCACGCCCGCCGGATCGCGCTTCAGCGCCTCGGCGCGCTCGCGCATCGGTTTGAGGGCGGCGATCATGTTATCCGCCAGCACTCGCTTGCAATCGAGACAGCCCCAGCCGGCGGTGCGGCACTTCTGCGCGACCTCGGCGACGGTGTCGGGCGACGAAAAACCGTGGTGCAACGTGAAGATGTTGCAGATCTCCGGCGTACCGGGATCTTTCCGCGTCTTGCGGGCCGGGTCGGTGGCGGCGGGCCGCAGCTTCTCCCAAATCGCTTCGGGGGACTCGAACAGGCCGATCGTGTTCCCCAAACTCTTCGACATCTTGGCCTTGCCGTCGAGGCCGAGGACGCGCTTCGTTTTCGTAAGCAGCGGCTGTGGCTCAGGGAAATAGGTGTCGCCATAACGCGCGTTCCAGCGGCGGGCGATCTCGCGCATCAGCTCGAGGTGCTGCACCTGATCCTCACCTACCGGGACGAGGCTAGCTTTATAGAGCAGGACGTCGGCCGCCTGGAGCACGGGGTAATTGAGCAGCCCTGCCGACACGCTCTCCTGACGCTGGGTCTTGTCCTTGAACTGGGTCTGGCGCTCCAGCTCGCCGAGGGGCGTGACCCCGTGCGCATTGAGCAGCCAGTTCAGCTCGCTGTGCTCCGCGACGTGCGACTGTACGAACACGATGCAGCGTTCGGGGTCGAGTCCCGCGGCGAAGAGACTCACCGCCATGTCGAGCGTGAGCGGCGCCAGGGTCGCGTGGTCGTAGGGCTGCGTGATGGCGTGGAGATCGACGACGCAAAAAAGCGAGTCATATTGGGTTTGCAACCGGACCCAGTTCTGCACCGCGCCGAGGTAGTTGCCGAGGTGGAGCTCGCCGGATGGCTGGATGCCGCTGAAAATGCGTGTCATGGAGGCCACGGGGCCACAAGGTGCGTGAATACAACGACTTAGTCAAGCTGGCCGAGCGCGCGGCGCTGCGCGCCGGCGACTATTTGCGGGGCGCGAGTCGGCCCGCGGTGCACACGTGGACCGAGAAGGCGCAACATGATTTCGCGACCGAGGTGGATCGCGCGGCGGAAGGGCTCGTGGCCGAGACGATCATGCGCGAAGTGCCCGAGTCGGTGATCGTCGGCGAAGAGCTGTCGCCGAGACGGCCGGCGCGCGGCGAAGTCGTCTGGATCGTGGACCCGCTCGACGGCACGACAAACTTTCTGCACGGCTACCCGCAGTTTGCCGTCAGCATCGCTTGCGTCCTCGACGGAAAACTTGCCGCGGGAGTCGTCCACGATGTCTGCCGCAAGAGCACCTACGTGGCGACGCGCGGTGGAGGCGCCTTCCAGGATGGGACACGACTCAGCGTCTCGCCCGTGACGGACCCCCGGTTCGCGTTGATCGGGACCGGATTTCCGTTCCGCGCGCTCGAGAAGCTGCACGTGTATCTCGCGCAGTTTGCGGCGGTCACGGGCGCCGCGAGTGGAATACGCCGCGCCGGCTCGGCGGCACTCGATCTCGCCGACCTCGCGTCCGGGAGACTCGACGCGTTCTGGGAGCTGCAGCTGTCTCCCTGGGATATCGCCGCCGGGACCTTGCTCATCCGCGAAGCGGGTGGTCTGGTAACGCGGCCCGATGGAGGATCGGACGTTCTGGCCGGCGATGATGACGGGTCGATCGTCGCGGGGAACGCCGCGTTGCACAAATGGCTGCTCGAGCTGCTGCGGAGAAGCTGATGCCTACTCCGCTCGTCGAATGCGTGCCGAACTTCTCCGAGGGCCGCGATCGGACGACGATCGACGCGCTGCGTGCGGCGATCACCGCGGTGCCGGGCGTTCAGCTCCTCGATGTGCAAAGCGACGCGGCGCACAATCGCTCGGTCTTCACGCTCGTCGGCGCGCCGGCCGTCACCGCTGAGGCGGCCTTCGCGGCGATGCGCGTGGCGGCGCAACGGATCGACCTCACGAAGCACAGCGGCGAGCACCCGCGCATGGGCGCGACGGATGTGGTGCCGTTCGTTCCCGTCTCAGGAGTGACGATGGACGAGTGCGTTGCGCTCGCGCGCGCGCTCGGGGAACGCGTGGGCCGCGAGCTCGCCATCCCGGTGTTCCTGTACGCGCGGGCGGCGACGCGCTCCGACCGCGTGCTGTTGCCCGATGTCCGTAAAGGGGAGTTCGAAGGCATGCGCGGCCGCATGCTGGAACCGGATTTCGGGCCCAATCGGGTCCATCCCAGCGCCGGCGCCACGGCCATCGGGGCGCGGCCGTTCCTCGTGGCGTTCAACGTCTATCTGGATACGCAGGAAATCGCGGTCGCAAAGGAGATCGCGAAACAAATCCGCACTTCCAGCGGCGGGTTGCCGGCCGCGCAGGCGAGTGGCTTCATCGTCGACGGTCTCGCCCAGGTGTCGATGAACCTCCTGGACATCGACATCACGTCGCCTGCCGTCGTCTTCAATGCCATCAAGGCCCGCGCGGAAAAGCAGGGCGTCGCGGTGCAGAAGAGTGAAATCGTCGGTCTCGTCCCGGAGCGCGCCCTCATCGGCGCGGCGGAAACGGTGCTGCGGTTATCGAACGCCCGAGATCACGTCCTGGAAACGAAGATCAGAGCAGCGGCCGCGCCTGGAGCCTCGCCGTCCCTGGACGGCTGGATCGACGAGCTGGCCGGAGGCGCGCCGACGCCGGGCGGAGGGAGCGCAGCAGCCCTCGCGGGGACGCTTGCCGCCGCGCTCGTCGCCATGGTGGCGCGGCTTACAATCGGCAAGAAAGCCTACGCGGCGGTCGACGCCCGAGTCCGCGAGATTCTCGCGGAGGCCGAGATCTTACGCGCTGAGTTGCGGCGGCTGGTGGACGAGGACGCTGTGGCCTACGCGGGAGTCAGTCGTGCCTACAAGATCCCCAAAGACGACCCCGCGCGCAGCCGCGCCGTGGATGACGCGCTGCTCGCAGCCGCGCGGACTCCGGTCGAAGTCGTCAAGCGCAGCCGTCGCCTGCTCGCGCTTGCCCAAACCATCGAGCAGATCGGCAATAAGAACGCGGTGAGCGACGCGCGCGTGGCCGGGATGCTGGCAAGAACGGCAATCGACGGAGCGACGGAGAATGTGAAGGTGAACGTCGCGGCAATGTCGGATCCTGCGCGGGCGCAAGGCTTGGCTCTCGGCTAGGTGACGCAGCAATACACTCTCCCTCACCAACACCCAACCTCCGAGGTTCTATGAAGCGAGTTACAGGTATTGGCGGCATCTTCTTCAAAGCCAAAGACGCTCCGGCACTCCAGGCTTGGTACAGGCGGCACCTCGGCATCGATGTCCAAGAATGGGGTGGCACGGCGTTCACCTGGACGGACGGTGAAGGAAAGCCGGTTGCCGGCACAACCGTCTGGTCTATTGGTTCGGCGCAAGGTGACCAGTTTGCGCCCAGCACTGCAACTTTCATGGTCAACTACCGGGTGGAGGATCTCCACGCCCTGGTCAAAGTCTTGCGCGAAGAACACTGCAACGTTCTCGAGAAGATCGACGATTCCGAGTACGGGAAGTTTGCCTGGGTCATCGATCCAGAAGGAAACAAGGTAGAACTTTGGCAACCGCCTGCCGGCCAATGACCAGGGCCAGTCGGCCTCAGCACGAATCTGAAGCGAATCCAAACTTAGGATAATCCAATGTCAGGCTCGAAATTTGTTTACGTTACGTACATCCGCATAACACCCGAGAAGGTGTGGCATGCACTCACAACACCCGAGATCATAAAGCAGTATCGGTTCGGAATGAGCGTCGAAAGCGAATGGAAGGTCGGCTCCACGTGGAGAATGTATGCTGACGGAAGCCTCATCGACTCGGGCGAGATTCTCGAGAGCGTTTCGCAGAAGCGGCTGGTGATGAGTTGGCTGAATGAATGGAAGCCCGAGTTCAAGGCAGAGGGCAACTCCCGTTGCGTCTACGAGATTGAGCCCACGGGAGCGTCCGCGAAGCTCACACTCACCCATTCGATTGAACGGCCGGACTCCAAGTTCATCGGAGCCGTGTCGGAGGGCTGGCCGATGGTCATATCGAATCTCAAGTCGCTGCTTGAAACGGGGGATGTTGCTCTCGTC
>QHUQ01000101.1 GCA_003221985.1 Gemmatimonadota bacterium
CACGCGCCTGCATTCTATTTCCCCGCGCCCATGCTGCGCCATTCCCGAGGCGGTGAATCACGGGTGTGCTTCTCCATGATCTGAGGTATGCGATTCGGTCGTCCGCAAAGCAGCCCGGCTTCACGGCAGCGGCGATCTTCATCATCGCCCTCTGAGCGCCTGCAGCGGATCCACCCTCGCCGCCCGACGGGCCGGGACGAGGCATGCGGCAATGGTGACGACGAGGAGGAGGGCCGACACTGCCCCAAAGCTGACCGCGTCGTGTGGGTCCACGCCGTAGAGAAACGCCGACAAGTAACGCGATCCCGCGAACGATGTCCAGAGCCCGACGGCGATCCCGATGACCGCAATGACCGCCGCCTGACCGAGCACGAGCCAGACGATGTCGCGCGCCTGCGCACCGAGCGCCGTGCGCACGCCGATCTCACGCGTGCGCAGCGCAACGCTGTACGACAGGACGCCGAAGAGTCCGACGCCGGCAATCAGCAGCGCGAACACGGCGAAGCCCACGAGCACGGCGGCATAGAGCCGGGGTCTTGCCAGGCTCGTCATCACGCGGTCCTCCATCGTCATCACCGAATCGAGCGCCATCGCCGGCGCTTCTTCCCGCACGAGGGTGCGGAGCGTCGGCACGTAGGACGCAGGATCGGCCGCCGTCCGGATCACGAGAATGGGATCGAAGTTCCTGATTCCAACAGGTGCGATCTGCGTGAACGACGCAAAGAGCTCTGGCTGGAGAGCCGCGTCGACGTTGTCTTGACGCATGTCGTCCACGACGCCGACGACTTCCCAGTCCGTGCGGTCGTCGCGAAAACGGATTCCGGCCCGTCCTCGCCGCTGCGGGATGTGAAAGCCGATCGGGTGATCGCCGAGGTACTTTCTCGCAAACGACTGGTTGACGACGATCGCGGGCGGCGTCACCGCTGTGTCCGTGACCGAAAGCGTTCGACCGGCGACCAGACGAAGGCGCATCGCCGCGAAGTAGTCCGGGCTGACAATGCGCTGGGTCGCCTGCACATCCATCTCGACGCCGGGGTTTCGGGGCGACCGCATCGTGAACGCGGCAAAGCCGCCGGCAGAGACGAACGGCAACGCCGTGCTGTACGCCGCGTGGGTGACTCCGGGCACGACGTGGAGACGCTCGATCAACCTGTCGAGCAGCTGCAGGCGCCGCTCGGCCGCGTAGCCGGCCGGAAGCGGCAATCGCGCCGTGAGCACGTTGACCGGATCGTAGCCGCGGTCGGCTCGCATCAGGGCGACGAAGCTGCGCGTGAGCAGCGCGGCGCCGATGAGCAGCATGCATGCCACCGCGACCTGGCCGGCCATGATGCACGCTCGCGTGCGCGCGATGGACAGGCGCAGGGTGCCGCCGACCGGCGCAACGCCGTCTTCGGCAAGCGTTTCGACCAGGTTCAACCTTCGCATATGCCACGCCGGGATCATCCCGCACGCGATGCTCGTGACCAGCGAGAGTGCCAGGGCGAATGCCGCGACGTCCATGTCAATCGTCACCGCGTCCATCCGTGGGAAGTCGACGGGCAGCACTGACGGCAGGATGTGCAGCAGCGCCACGGCGAACCCGAACCCTGCGGCGCCGCCGGACAGGCCGACGATCGCGTTCTCGACGAGCAGCTGCCGAATCAGACGGGACTGCCCGGCGCCGAGGGACGCGCGCACCGCCAGCTCGCGGCGTCTCGTCGTTGCGCGCGCGAGCTGCAGGCTTGCGACGTTCGCCGTCGCCGTCACGAGGAGCAGAGCCACCGCGGCGAGCAGCACGAGAATCGCGGGGCGGACGTCGGCCGTCAGCGCCTCGCGCGCAGGTGTCATCTGCACGTCGATCGGCCCCTTCGCGCCAAACAACGCCATCGCGACAAGGGCCGAATCGGGGGCTGCTCGTGCTCGTGCCGTGGCCTCGGCGGCTGCCTGTGCCAGGGTCGCGCCCGTGCGCAGCCGTGCCATCGCGGAAAAAATCACGCCAACCTGCGCGCCCTGCTCTCCGACCACGCCGGGCACCGTCCACGCGGTCCACAGGCGCGCCTCGCGATCGGGAAACTCGAATGCGCGCGGCATCACGCCGACGATCGTGTACGGTTGATCGTCGAGTTGAACGGCCTCTCCGACGACCTCCGGACGTCCGCCGAACTGCTCCCGCCACAGTCCGTACGAGAGCAGTGCGACGCCAGGCGCGCCGCGGGCTCCTTCGTCCGCCGCAAACAGCCTGCCCACCAGCGGACGCGCCCTGAGCATCGCGAAGGCGCTCGGCGTCAGCGGAACCACCGGCACGCGGCGCGGTTCGCCGCGGCCGCGCACGGTCATGGTCCTGGTCTGCCGCATCCACCCGGCCAGCGCGTCGATCGTCCCCGGATGATCGGCCCACGCGACAAACGTACCGTTCATCACCGTCCCGCGGACGCGACCGGCCCGACCGTCGCGCGTTTCCGTGACTCGCACGAGCCTGTCGGCCTCCGGCCATGGCAACGGCTTGAGCAGCACGCCGTTGACGACGCTCCACAATGTCGTCGTCGCGCCGATGCCGAGCGCCATCGTGAGGATCGCCAGGGCAGCGAATCCAGGCCCGCGCCTCAGCAGGCGAATGGCGTAACGCACGTCCTGGATGATGCCGGCGAGCCTGACGCGCTCTGCAGACGGCGCCACGACAGCCGGCGCGCGCTTCGGCCGCCTCCGTAACGACTCGGCGTCGCGCGTCCACGTGTGGATGAGCGCATCGACGCGCCGCCCGGCCTCCGCGGCATCGCAGCCATCGGCTCGCGCCGACTCGTACGCGATCTCGGCATGCGCGTTCAGCTCCTCGATGATGTCGTCGCCGGGGTCATGCGCACCGGCGGCGAACGACGCGCGAAGGAGCGATTTCCACTCAGGCATGGCTGATCCGTGCCACGCGGTCGAGGGCCAGGAAGAACGTTTCCCAGATGGTCCGCTGCTCGAAGAGCATCTTGCGACCGGCGGGGGTGAGCCGGTAATAGCGGCGGCGCCGCTGGCCGGCGCGTTCTACCCAGCGGCCTTCGATCAGCCCCTTGTCTTCGAGGCGATAGAGCGTGGGGTACAGCGACGCGGTGTGAAAAGTGATCGTGCCGCCCGACCGTTTGTCGATCAGGCGGCTGATGTCGTAACCGTGGCGCTGGCGCTCGTCGAGCAGTGCCAGGATGAGCACCTCCGTGCTGCCGCGCTTCAGCTCACGCTCGAGCGACGTCGTGGCCATATGTGGCGTGACTATATATCAGATATCAGATATCAGGCTGTCAAGTGCTGGAGCTTGAGGTCGAAGGTCGGGCGACGCTTTCAG
>QHUQ01000102.1 GCA_003221985.1 Gemmatimonadota bacterium
AATCGGAAGGTGGCGAGGTTGTCGGCCGTCGCGAGGGCCTCGGCGTAGCGGAAGTCGATCTCGTGCTGCCCCGGCGCCACCTCGTGGTGCCCAGCTTCGACCTCGAACCCCATCGAGACGAGATCCTTCACGATCAAGCGGCGAATCTCCTCGGCGCGATCGACGGGCGTCTGGTCGAAGTAGCCGCCGCGATCGTGCGTCACCGTGGTCGGATCGCCTTCCGAATCCAATTGGAAGATGAAGAACTCGGCTTCCACACCGGCCATCATCTCGTAGCCGAGCGCCTTCGCCTTGGCGATCTGGCGCTGCAGCGCCTGGCGCGTGCAGCCGGCGAACGCCGAGCCGTCCGGATTGTAGATGTCGCAGATCACGCGGGCGACCTTGCCGGCCGCGTCACCGTTGGGCAACACGCGGAACGTGTCCAGATCGGGCCGCAGCACCATGTCCGATTCCTCGATCCGGACGAAGCCTTCGATCGACGAGCCGTCGAACATGATGTCCCCCTCGAGCGCCTTTTCGAACTGGCTCTCGGGCACCTCGACATTCTTGTTGACGCCCAGGATGTCGGTGAACTGCAGGAGCAGGGAGCTGACCTCTTGCTTCTTGGCGGCCTCGAGGATTTCGCGTTTGGTTGTCATGATTGATGACGGCAGAGGCGGCAAGGGCGGCAAGGTTACGTCCCTGCCGCCCCTGCCGCCATTGCCGCCTTAGTGGTCAGGCGTCGTAATACAGGAAGAACTCGTAGGGATGTGGCCGCAACGCGACCGCGTCGACATCCTTGGCCCGCTTCATCGCGAGCCAGACGTCGATGAGATCCTGCGTGAAGACGCCACCGTCGAGCAGGAACGCGTGGTCGGCCTCCAGCGCCGCCAACGATTCCTGCAGGCTTCCCGGCGTGTTCTTGACGTGCTTCCGCTCTTCCGGCTCCAAGTCGTACAAATCCACGTCCATCGGCTTGGGCGGCTCGATCTTGTTCTTGATGCCGTCGAGACCCGCCATGAGCAGCGCCGCGAACGTGAGGTACGGGTTGGCCGACGGATCGGGCGCCCGGAACTCCAGCCGCTTGGCCTTCGGCGACGTCGAATACATCGGGATGCGGCAGATCGCAGAGCGGTTGCGCTGCGAGTAGATCAGGTTGATCGGCGCCTCATAGCCCGGCACCAGGCGCCGGTAGCTGTTGGTCGTCGGGGCCGCAAAGGCGAGCAGCGCCGCCGCGTGCTTGATGAGCCCGCCGATGTACCACCGCGCCGACTCGGAGATCAACGCGTAGCCATTCTTGTCGAAGAACAGGTTGTTCGTGCCGTTCCACAAGCTCATGTGTACGTGCATCCCCGAGCCGTTGTCGCCGAACATCGGCTTGGGCATGAACGTCGCCGTGTAGCCGTTCTGGGCGCACACGTTTTTGACGATGTACTTGTACATCATGATCTGATCGGCCATGCGGGTCAGCGTGCTGTAACGCATGTCGATCTCGGTCTGGCCCGCCGTCCCCACCTCATGGTGGTGGACTTCCACTTCGATGCCCGACGCGATCATCGCCAGCATGATCTTGGAGCTGACTGGTCGAAGCGCACGGAATTGAAGATGTAGAACTCCGCCTCGGGCCCGAAATACGCCGTCGTAGCGACGCCGCCTTTCTTCAAGAACGCTTCCGCCTTACGCGCCACATAGCGCGGATCGCGGGAGTAAGGCTCGCGGGTGATGGGATCCACGACATCGCAGGTGAGCGAGAGCGTCGGGACCTGCAGGCACGGATCGACGAACGCGCTGGCCGGATCCGGCAGCAGCAGCATGTCGCTCTCGTTGATTGCCTGAAAGCCGCGGATCGACGAGCCGTCAAATCCCAAACCGTCGGTGAACGTGTCTTCCTCGAGCTCCTTCAAGGGAATCGAGAAATGCTGCCAGGTGCCGGGCAGATCAGTGAAGCGCACGTCGACGATCTGCACTCCTGCTTCCTTGGCGCGGCGGATCACATCCGCCGGCGACGTACCGGTGGACGCTTTCGCACCGGCGCCGACGGTCGGTTCCAGCGTTGCTGTCATTGAATGGGATCTCCTTCCCGAGTCGATGAGACGCTTTGCAAGCGGCGGGCCATATGGGAAGGTAGAGGGGCTACGGCGGGGTGTCAAGAAATCCGTGCACGAATTGCAATAAAAAACGGCCATTCGGCGATTTGGGATGTGGAAATGTGCAAACTGCCGCCGAATGTGCGGCAAATGCGCTACAACGCTTCCACGAAGTGCAACAGCTCCACCGCCGAAAACTCCCCGAACCGCTCCTGAATGTCCTTCTCCTTCCACTCGAGGAAGATCCAGCCGGTGACCTTGTGAAGCTGACCGCTCACGAAGTGGATGCGGCCCCGGACCGCGCCCAGCGACGCATCAGGCTGGCCCTCGAGGTAGACGTCCCAGCGCTGCTCGCCGCGCTTCAGCTCCCCCATGTGCTTGCCGTATTCCGTGCTCGCCATGGGCCCCTACTCTACCGGCTTTCGTGCGGGTCGCTAGCCCGGGTTACATTCCCCCCACCCATGACGTGTCATGCCTGCGGTGCGCAGCTCGCAGCCACTGCGCGGTTCTGCCACAAGTGCGGCGCCGCGATCGCCACCGCGCACGCTACAGGGTGGCGTGCAGGCATTCCCTGGGCCGTGGCGGGGGCCGCGCTTGGAGCACTGGTCACCGTTGTTACGATCCGAGGATCAGGAGCACGGCGCACCGAGCAACAGGGGGACATTCCGCCTGCTGCTCCGAGCTCCATGCTCCGTGCTCCCGACATATCTCAGATGTCCCCCGCAGAACGAGCCAACCGGCTGTTCAACCGCGTCATGATCCTGGCGGAGGCCGGCAAAGGCGACAGCGTCAGCTTCTTTCTGCCGATGGCATTGGGGGCCTACTCACAGCTGCCGGCCTTGGACGCCGATGCGCGCTACCATGTCGGCCTGCTCCAGCTTGCCGGTGGGGACGCGGTCGCCGCACTCGCCCAGGCCGACACGATCCGGCAATCAATCCCCACGCATCTCTTCATTTATATCCTGCGCGCCCACGCCTACCAGCAGCAGGGCAACACGGTGCAGGAGCGGCGCGCGTACGCGGACTTCCTGCGCAACGAGCCGGGGGAGATGGCCAAGCAGCGACCGGAGTATGCGCAGGATGCACACCTCGATGCCTTAACGAGTTTCAAGGCTGAAGCGACTCGAGTGATCGGGACACGGCCCGCCTCATGACCACGTATCCCGTTTCCCGTATCCCGCATCCCGGCATTATTCGCGTCGCGCACAGTCCCGATGCCGACGACGCGTTCATGTTCTGGGCGATGGCGGAAGGAAAGATCGACACGGCGGGCCGTCGCTACGTCCATGAGCTGGGCGACATCGAAAGCCTGAACCGGCGCGCGCTCGCGGGCGAGTTGGAGGTCACCGCCGTGTCGCTGCACGCGTACGCCTATCTCGCAGACCGCTACGCGCTGCTCGCGCATGGTGCCAGCATCGGCGACCGCTATGGCCCGCGCATCGTCGCCCGAGAGCCGGCGCCCGCCGACCCGCGCGCGGGCCTGGCGGGGCGTGTCGTCGCCGTTCCCGGAGAGTTGACGACCGCGTTCCTGACGCTACGGCTCTATCAGCCGGCCGCGCAGCACGTCGTGGTCCCGTTCGATCAGATCGAGGGTTTTGTCGCGGCGGGAAACGCCGATGCGGGCCTGCTCATTCACGAAGGGCAGCTCACCTTTGCCGACCGCGGGCTACATCTCTGGGCGGACATGGGAGAATGGTGGCATCACGAGACGAGGCTCCCGCTGCCGCTCGGCGGAAACGTGGTGCGGCGCGATCTGGGTGACGAGCTGATGCGCGCGATCGCGCGCGACCTGAAGGCGAGCATCGAATACGGGCTCGCTCATCGCGCGGAGGCGTTGCGGCACGCGCAGGGATTCAGCCGCGGGCTGGACGCCGCCCGCACCGACCGCTTCGTGGGGATGTACGTGAACGCCTACACGGTCGATTATGGTACGCTGGGGCGGCGCGCCGTCGCGGAGTTGCTGGCGCGCGCCCATGCGGCACGTCTCATTCCGGCTCCCGTAGACCTGGCGTTCGTCGCAGCCGATTCCTAGTTTGGCCTTGGCTTCACAAGGAGCATCGGGTTGACCGCTCATGCGGGAGTCGTCACCGTCCTCGTGGTCGATGACGAAGAGCCGATCCGGAACGCGTTGCGGAAATACCTGAAGCAGCAGCAGTTCGAGGTTTTCGCGGCAAGCTCCGCTGACGAGGCTCTCCAGCAGCTGCGCCTCCACAAGGTAACGCTGATGCTCTCGGATATCCGCATGCCCGGCACCAGCGGCGTCGACCTCGTGCCGCAGGCGCTCGAAATCGAGCCCGATCTCGCCATCCTCATGCTCACGGCGGTCAACGATGCGACCAGCGCGGCGCTCTGCATGCAGCGCGGGGCGATGGATTACCTCACCAAGCCGATCGAGCTAGCGGACCTGGGGCGCGCCGTGCACCGTGCCCTCAAGCGCCGCGAGATGCTGCTCGAGAATCGCCATTTGAATCAATGGCTCAAAGAGGAAGTGACCACGCGGACCGCGGAGCTGCAGCGCGAGCGGCACCGGCTGGAGCGGGTCTCGACGGCGACGCTGGAGGCGCTCGTCAACGCGCTCGAAGCCAAGGATCCCTATCTGCGCGGCCATTCCGCCCGCGTGGCCGATTTCTCAGCGAACATCGCCACGGAAATGGGCCTGGATGAGGAAGAGGTGGACCGCATCCGCATGGCGGGCCGGCTCCACGATTTGGGCAAAATCGGCACTCGGGAAGCCGTCGTTAATAAGGAAGGGCCGCTCACCGCTGACGAGTTCGAGCACGTGAAGCAGCACGTCATCATCGGCGCGCAGATTCTCGCGCCGCTCGTGCATCTCGGCGACGTCGTCTCGATGGTCAAAAGCCACCACGAGCGGTTCGACGGCTCCGGTTATCCCGATGGGTTGCGCGGCGAGGAAGTCCCGCTCGGCGGGCGCGTGATTGCGGCAGCGGAAGTGTACGACGCCCTCACGACCGCGCGGCCCTATCAGGAAAAAATGACGCCCGAGCAGGCGGTCGAGCGGATGGCGGATTTGTCCGGCACGGTACTCGACCCGCGCGTCTACGAGGCGCTGGTGCGGCTGGTAGGACGGCGGCAGACGCTCGTCTTTCTCGACGAGGACGCGGGACCGGCCTTGTAGAAAGACCAAACCCCGGGGCTGAAAGCTCCCCGGGGTTGGCGGTCGGGCGAAGTGGCCGTCACACTTCGGCCGCGACCCTTCGATTGTACGTCCTACAGCGTATCCAGGTTTCACCAGTTAGATGCACGCACCCGCCGAACGGTTGCATCTACCAGCGCTTCACTCTTCCTACTCGCGACGTCGTGATCGTTTCGACTTGGGACCCACGACGGAGAACGATCTTCGTATTCGACGCGCCCCAGCCGATTCCGTTAGGTCCGAAGATGACAATGGGATTGGAAACCTCGAGCGTGACGCCGTAGCTGGCCGGCCCCGGTGTTCTCCACCACGGAGTCCAGGCGCCTGTTTCGAAACGATCGATGCGGAGCGTGTCGCTGCTGAACGTGATGCGGGCGCGGGTCGCGTAGGCGATGGCGCGGTGCTGCCCGACGGCCAGTGCAGTCGTCACGTCGCGGGCTGCGCGCTCGGTCGCCATCCAATCCATAAGGCGCGCCGCGCGCGGCAATGAGAACGCCATGAGCGCCGCCGCGATGCAGATCACGACCATGAGCTCGAGTAGGGTAAACCCTAGGGCAAACCCCTTGGACATGCGCCGTTTATACGATCGGCGCCGGCCGGCGCGTCACCGGAAAAACCCGGCGAAAAGCCCGAAAACGCGCCATTTGCGGGCTAACGCGCCGGGATTACGCGCGCTATGTTGGTGTCCGTGATGGTCTTGCCGTTCGGCACACCGGGTGCAAATGCGGGTTCGCGATGAGCACTGACACGTCCTCGCGGCCTACCGGACTGCCCCATGCTGTCTTTCTGCAGCGGGTGACCGATGAGCCAGCCACTTCTCCCGAGGTGCTG
>QHUQ01000103.1 GCA_003221985.1 Gemmatimonadota bacterium
CCATTGGTCCGCATCCCACACCTGGGCGACTCCTCCCTCCAAATTATCCAACAGCCCGGGATACACCTTCTCCAGTTCGTGCGCTATGAATTCCAGCCGCTGGTCGTGGGCCATCGCACCGGTACGCCGGGCGACACCGCTGAACAGGTAAGAGGCCAGTAATCCTCGCGTGCCGGGCTGGTCGAACGTCGGATGCCAGATCTCTTGTGGCAAGTCGGACATGCCAAAGCCGTTCGCCTTCTCCTTTTCCCAGAAGCGCGTCCGACACTGCAGGATAACGCGGGTGGCGGAGTCATATGCCAGCTCCGCGATGGCCTTGCGTTTTGCCGCTGAAAACGCTGGTCGTATTTCCACCCGGCGTAGCGGAGGAAACGGAATGGCGCAAATCAAGTGGTCCGCTTCGAACATGTGATGCGTGCCGGATTGCGTCGTGATAACGCGAACTTTACTTGGATCCTGCTCGATCCGTACTACTGGCGATCCATATTGGATCTTGTCTTGCAGCTTTGATGCGAATGCTCGCGGTAGCAAGTCGGTCCCGCCCGTGATCTTGTAGCGCGTTTTCTCGTGCGATTCGTACAACGTCTCCCGTAAGATCCAGAGCAGAGACGCCCGGTCATCCTCGGCGGTCGCGTATGGCCATTCCAGCAGCTCAATCGCGCCAGCGGAGGCACCTTGCTCTCGGAGAAACTCGGCCATGGTGATTTGATCGTACGATTTCGCCGGACCGGGTGGCCAATCGGGCGTCCCCGGGTCGCCAATGGCGCTCAGCGCCGCGCCGAGGTATTTGACCACTAGTCCCGACAGGCCCAACTGACGCTCCTCCGGAGTCAAACTCAAAGGCACCTGGGAGAGATCGAGTTGTTGGCCGGCCGGCGTCGGGATTCGCTTGCCTCCAATCAGCGTAATGTTGGTGAGGTTGGCAGGGTAAAACGGCACAAGTGTCAGGCCAAATTGCTGAACGTAATGGAGCGTGAGGTCGTGGTTGTCGGGAATCCGGGCTGCACCGGCGTCGGCATACAGCCCATCGGAGAATGGCTCCCGCAGTGTCAGCACGTGCCCGCCTGGACGCAGCTTGGCTTCGAGGATGATGACGTCGTGGCCGGCCTGTGTCAGCTCATACCCAGCCACCAACCCCGCCAGCCCGGCGCCAATTATGAGGATCCTCTTGGCCGGCGCGGCCTGCGGCAGCGGCCTCGGAACAAAGCTCCAGACGTACTGTGACGCCCAGTGTGCCGAGGCGGCCGACGCGCCGAGCTTCAGGAAAGCTCGGCGATCGATGGGAATGGGCACGGCGTATTTCTCCGGCTGTCAGGATGCTACGCAGCGTCTAGGTGCCGGCAATCTGCACTGACCAAAGGCGGCCCGCCAGCAAGGCTCGCCGAGAGACTGCGTGGCGCTGCTGCTGGAGGCTGCACAGACTTATCTGCCGGCACCCGACAAGGGCGGATGGCCTCGCGAGACGGGCCGCGGCGGCGAGGCAGTGTTGCGGAAGAATCTAAGGGCACGTTTATCAGGTGCGCCGCACCGAAGCCGTGTAGTACCGGATCGAGCAGCACGCCGCTAAGTTTCCCGCCTACCGCCACCGTAGCTCAGTGGTAGAGCTCTCGATTCGTAATCGAGCGGTCGTCGGTTCAAATCCGACCGGTGGCTCTGGAAAAGCGAGGTTGTGGAGGAGCGTGGAGGTTGGTGGACGTCGGCGGAGGAGAATCGCGATAAAATGCTCCGCACAATCTCCAATTGGTACGGCTTCCCACAACCTCTGAAGCCAGCTTCACCTCTGTGGCTCCCCCCTATGAAAAGCTGCACGCGTGGCGAGAGTGTCATGAACTGGCACTCGGCGTCTATAAGGTCACGAAGACATTTCCTTCTGATGAACGTTATGGGCTCACTTCGCAGCTGCGCCGCGCTGCATTCTCCTCTGCCGTCAACATTGTAGAAGGCTCGTCCCGGAAAGGGCGGAAGGAATTCAGGCGCTTCCTAGACATTTCCCTGTCCTCCCTTACCGAAGTAGGCTACGCCTTACGTTTTGCTAAAGAGGCAGGATTACTGGAAGACGACGTGTGGCGGGATCTGAACGACAG
Source organism: Gemmatimonadota bacterium (assembly GCA_003221985.1). The sequence goes on from QHUQ01000103.1 coordinate 2,085, forward strand.
GCAGAATCGTGCACGTTTTCTGACCTGGCAGTTGTACCGGGCGCTTGGTGGTGGCGGCGGTCCTCCACCAACCTCCACCAACCCTCGACCGCCCTCCACCATCTCTTGACCGCAGCCGAGCACGGCGGTGCAGCGGCTGCCAGCTTCGATCGTCGCTTCGCGGCGGGGGCTCAGTAAGGCGAACTTGACAGGTCCCGTACTAAGCGGCATATCGTCTTGCATCCAAGTAGGACACGGTGGTAAAGCCCATAACGGTCTGCAACGTCAGGTGGAGTGCTCCTCACTGGGTTGTCTCTAGTGAAGATGGATCGTTCACGCAACACGAGCACCGCTCGCGCGAAGAGGCGATTTGGGAAGGTCGACAGCACGCACATAAACATCGCCCAAGTGTTCTGCGTATTCACCGCGAGAATGGTTCCCTAGAAATTGAACACCCGTATCGCGCCGGGCTTTAACTAGGGATAGTGCGGTCCTCCACCAACCTCCACCAACCCTCGACCGCCCTCCACCATCTCTTGACACTGCGCCGCTTATGTGGAGATTAATCGTTCACACATGACCTCACTCGCGTTTCTGCTGCTTACCCTGGTCCTGCTCCTGAGCCTTACGCTGCTCAGGGCCGGGTTCGCGCGCGCGGAGGTAAGAATCTAGAAGTCGCTCGACAGTAAGACGAAGCAGTCCCAGCGCCGCGAACCCGATCAGGTTCGCGGTCTTTTTTTTCACCGCCGAGATGCACGGGAGGAAAGCCATGGCTCCGGATGTCATCATCTTCGATACCACGCTGCGCGACGGCGAACAGGCGCCAGGAAACGCGATGTCTCCGGAAGCGAAACTGCGACTGGCCCGCCAACTCGACGCGCTCGGAGTGGACGTCATCGAAGCCGGCTTCCCGGCGGCATCCCAGGGCGACTGGCGCGGCGTTCAGCAGATCGCCGAGGCGGTCCATCGACCCACCATCGCGGCGCTGGCGCGCTGTCACGATCGGGATATCGACGCGGCGGGCGAAGCGCTGCAGCCGGCGCAGCGGAAGCGCATCCACGTGTTCATCGCGACATCCGACCTGCACCTCGAGCAGAAGCTGAAGATCGATCGCGCGACCTGTGTCGAGCGGGTGCGCGCCGCGGTACGCCGCGCCCGCGGATACACCAGCGACGTCGAGTTCTCGGCGGAGGATGCGACCCGCAGCGACCTCGAGTTCCTGTGCAGCGTCGTCGCAGTCGCTCTAGCGGAAGGCGCGACAACGATCAACCTGCCCGATACAGTGGGGTACGCGATGCCGGCCGAGTACGGCGCGCTGTTCCGCGCCGTGCGCGAGCGCGTGCCGGAAACCGTGAACGTGGTTCTCAGCGCGCACTGTCATGACGACCTCGGCCTCGCCGTGGCGAACTCACTCGCCGCGATCGACGCCGGCGCCCGTCAGGTCGAGTGCACGGTGAACGGCATCGGCGAGCGCGCGGGCAACGCGGCGCTCGAAGAGATCGTGATGGCGGGCCGCGTGCGGCCGCAGGTCGCCCAGTTCCGCTGTCACGTCAACCCGCGCGAGATCACGCGCACCAGTCGGCTGCTCTCGCACGAAATCGGGGTCTTCCCGCAGCCCAACAAGGCCATCGTCGGCCGCAACGCCTTCGCGCACGAGGCGGGGATCCACCAGCACGGCGTGCTGCAGAACGGTCTGACCTACGAGATCATCGCGCCCGAGACGGTCGGCGCGGGCGGGTCGAGCATCGTGCTTGGAAAGCACTCCGGCCGGCATGCGCTCGAGCGCCGGTATCGCGAGCTGGGATACGAGCCCGACGCGAGCACGCTCGAACAGCTGTACGAGGCGTTCACGGCACTCGCCGACAAGAAACGGCAGATCCTCGATGAAGATCTGCTGACGCTGCTCCACGACGGATTCCATCACGCGCCCGAGGTCTACAACCTCACCCATCTGCACGTGACGTGTGGCACCAAGATGGCTGCGGCCGACGTGCGGGTCGCCGGTCCCGGACTCGATGAGCGCAGCGCGACCGCCACCGGGAACGGTCCCATCGCCGCGGCGTTCGCGGCCATTGCGGAAGCGGTCGGCCGGACGATCGAAGTGCTGGACCTGTCCATTCAATCGGTGACGCCGGGGCGCGACAGCCTGGGCCGCGTCATCCTGCAGGTGCGAATCGACGGCAAGTCGCTCAGCGGTCACGGCGCGTCCACGGATATCGTCGAGGCGGGCGCGCGGGCGCTGGTGCACGCGCTGAACAAGGCCGATCACGCCGACGGACTCGAGACGGCGGCGCTCTCCAACAGCTACTTCTGGGGCGTGTAGCCAGATGAGCGAGCTGCTCAGCGGCGCGCAGATCCTGTGTCGCACCCTGGTCGATGCGGGGGTCGACGTGATGTTCGGCTACCCGGGCGGCGCCATCATGCCCTTCTACGACGCGCTGCACGGCCATGCGGGACTCCGGCACATCCTCGTGCGCCACGAGCAGGCCGCGGCCCATGCGGCGGACGGATACGCGCGCGCCGGTAAACGGGTAGGGGTGTGCGTCGCGACGTCGGGGCCAGGCGCGACCAACCTCGTGACCGGTCTCGCCGCTGCGTACATGGATGGCTCCCCCGTTCTGGCGATTACGGGGCAGGTCGGCCGGCCCATGCTCGGCCGCGATGCCTTTCAGGAGACGGACGTCGTCGGCGTGACGATGCCCGTCACCAAGCACAACGTGCTCGTGCGGGATGTCGAAGCACTGGCCGACGACGTGCGCGAGGCGATGGCCGTCGCGATGGAAGGACGTCCCGGTCCCGTGCTCGTGGACGTGCCCAAGGATGTCCAGAACCAAAAGGCCGAATACAGGGTGTCGGGTGCCGGGGGTCAGGGGTCAGGGGAGACCAGACACCTGACACCGGACACCTGGCACCTCGATGACGCGATCCAGCAAGCCGCATCGCTCATCGCCGCCGCCGAGCGTCCGCTCCTGATGATCGGCCGCGGCGTGATCATCAGCGGTGCGTACGCGGAGGTGCGGGAGTTGGCCGAACGCACCGGCATGCCGGTGATCACCACCCTGCTCGGCATCAGCGCGTTCCCCCAGGTGCACGACCTGCACCTCGGGATGCCCGGCATGCACGGCGAGGTGCACATCAACAAGGCTATCCAGGCCGCCGATCTGATCGTGGGGATCGGGTTGCGCTTCGACGACCGCGTGACCGGGAATACCGCCACGTTCGCGCCGCGCGCCAAGATCGTGCACATCGACGTGGATGCCGCGGCGGTCGGCCGCAATGTGCCCGTCGCGGTCGGGATCGTCGGCGATGCGCAGCGCGTCGTCGCGCGGCTGCTGGCCATCGTGCAGCCGCGCGCCTGCGTGCGCTGGTGGGACGAGATCCGCGCCCTGAAGCGGCCGCACGCGGAGGCGTTCGCGGGCGGGCTGTCGCCCGACGTGATTCTCTCCACGCTCGCCGACGTCACCGGCGGCCGCTGCACGATCGTCTCGGACGTCGGCCAGCATCAGATGTGGGTGGCGCAGCGCTATCCGTTCCAGCGGCCCAACACGCACATCACGTCGGGAGGTCTCGGCGCGATGGGATTCGCCGTGCCGGCCGCCATGGGGGTGCGCCTGGCGCGTCCCGGCGAGCCGGTGTGGGCCATCTCGGGCGACGGCGGATTTCAGATGAACATGGCCGAGATCGCCACGATGGTGCAGGAAGAGATCGAGGTGAAACTCGCGATCTTCAACAACGGCTACCTCGGCATGGTCCGCCAGTGGCAGCAGTTCTTCCACGGCGGCCGCTATTCGAACACGCCGATCTGGAGTCCCGACTACGTCAAGCTGGCCGAGGCGTACGGCATTCCGGGGTGGCGCGTCAAACAGGCCGGCGACGTGACCGACGCGTTGCGGCAGGCCAACGAAACTCCCGGTCCGGCGCTGGTCGAGCTGGTGATCGAACAGGAAGCGAACGTGTTCCCCATGATCGTGCCGGGCGGCTCGTTGTCCGAACCGCTCGAGGCCGCGCCGGTATGATCGCCGCCCGCACGATGACGGTATTGATGAGCAGCGACCTGCTCACACTCAGCCGTGCGTGCGGCCTGCTGCGGCGGCGCAACCTGCCCGTCCGCGACTTCAACGTGGATTCGACAGGGCAGCTAGGGTTCTGGCGGATGTCGTGTACGATCGACGCGGATGACGCGACGGTCGAGAGTCTTCTCTTGCAATTCCAGAATGTGGTCGGCGTCCGCAAGGCCACGTCCTCACCCTCTTCTTCCGGAGATTCCATGGGCTCAGCAGTCCGAGTCTACTACGAAGCGGACACCGACCGCGCGCGGTTGCGCGATCGCGTGTTCGCGATCATCGGCTACGGCAGTCAAGGGCATGCGCACGCGCAGAATCTGCGCGACAGCGGCGCGCGGGTGATCGTCGGGCTCAGGCCGAGCGGTGCGTCCTGGAAGCAGGCAGCCGCCGACGGGCTGGAGGTGCAGCCCGTCGCCGATGCCGCGCGCGCCGGTGATGTCATCATGATGCTCGTGCCGGACCAGGAGCAGCGCGCGGTCTATGAGAGCGCCGTCGCGCCGGCGCTCGGTAGTGGCAAGACGCTGATGTTCGCCCACGGCTTCAACATTCATTTCGGCGAGATTACGCCACCGTCCAACGTCGACGTATCGATGATCGCGCCCAAGTCGCCCGGCGGGCTCGTGCGCAGCGAGTACCAGGCCGGACGGGGCGTGCCGGCCCTGGTGGCCATCCATCAGGATGCCAGCGGGAAGGCCCTCGCCAATGCCCTGGCGTACGCCACGGGAATTGGCTGCTCTCGCGCCGGCGTGCTCGCGACGACGTTCGCCGAGGAAACGGAGACGGACTTGTTCGGCGAGCAGGCCGTGTTGTGCGGCGGTGTGACCTCGCTCATTCAGGCTGGGTTCGAGACGTTGACGGAAGCGGGGTACTCGCCGGAAATGGCCTATTTCGAGTGTCTGCACGAGCTGAAGCTCATCGTGGACTTGATCTACCGTGGCGGCCTCGGCTTCATGCGGCATTCGATCAGCAACACCGCCGAGTACGGCGACTTGACGCGCGGGGATCGCGTCATCAGCCCGGCGGTGCGCGAGGAGATGCGGCGGCTGCTGGCCGACATTCGCAGCGGCGCCTTTGCCAAAGAGTGGATCGCGGAATGTCGCGCCGGCGCGCCGCGCTTCGCAGAGCTCCGGCGCGCGGCGCAGCAGCATCCCATCGAGCAGGTCGGGGCGCGCCTGCGGGCGATGATGCCGTGGACGGAAGAAGGCAACCGCGCCAAGCAGAAGCCGGCACCGTCGAAGCAGCCCGAGCGGGAGTCAGCCCGGGCGTGACAAAGACGCTGTTCGATCGCGTCTGGGACGCCCACGTCGTCCAGGAGTTGGCGGACGGCGTGGCATTGCTGTACGTCGATCTGCATCTCATCCACGAGGTGACGTCGCCGCAGGCGTTCGAGGGATTGCGGCGCGCACGGCGGACCGTGCGCCGTCCCGAGCGCACGCTCGCGACGGTGGACCACAACGTGCCGACGACCGAACGCGCCCTTCGGCGACTCGCATACGTCGACGCACGGCGCGTTCGGCGCCTTTGCACTGGGGATCGGCACTAGCGAAGTCGAGCACGTGCTCGCGACGCAGTGCATCGTGCTGTCCAAGCCCAAGAATCTCGAAGCGCGGATCACCGGCCGCCGCGGTCCCGGCGTCACGGCGAAAGATCTGATTCTGGCGCTCATCGGCCGGATCGGGACCGCAGGCGCGAGCGGCCACGTCATCGAGTACACGGGCGACGCGATGCGCGCGCTGTCGATGGAAGAGCGGATGACGGTGTGCAACATGTCCATCGAGGCGGGCGCGCGCGCTGGGCTCATCGCGCCCGACGACGTGACGTTCGCGTATCTCGAGGGACGGCCGCGGGCACCGAGTGGCGCGGGCTGGGTCAACGCGGTCGAACGGTGGCGCACCTTCCGCACCGATCCCGGAGCTCGGTACGACACGCAGGTGCAGCTCGACGCGAGCACGGTCGGCCCGCAGGTCACCTGGGGCACGACGCCGGGCATGGTCGCCGACATCACCGCGTGCATCCCCGATCCGGGACAGCTCCCCACGGAACACGAGCGTCAGGCCGCGCGCCGCGCGCTAGAGTACATGGGTCTCGAGCCGGGGACGGCGCTCGAGGGCATCCCCATCGACCGGGTCTTTCTGGGATCGTGCACCAACGCGCGGATCGAGGATCTGCGCGCGGCGGCCAGCGTCGTGCGCGGCCGCCACGTTGCGTCGCGCGTCCGCGCGATGGTCGTACCGGGATCGCAGCGCGTCAAAGCCCAGGCGGAGCGCGAAGGGCTCGACCGCGTGTTCCGGGACGCCGGGTTCGAGTGGCGCAACGCCGGCTGCTCGATGTGCCTCGGCATGAATGCCGACGTGCTGGGCGCCGGCGAGCGCTGCGCCGCGACGTCCAACCGCAATTTCGAGGGCCGGCAGGGCCGGGGTGGACGCACGCATCTCATGAGTCCCGTGATGGCGGCGGCGGCCGCGATCGAAGGACGGCTCGTGGACGTGCGCGCATGGTGAAGGCGTTCGTCCGCCACCGGGGCAAGGTCGTCGCCCTGCCACGCCGCGACGTGGACACCGATCAGATCATCCCCAAGCAATTCCTCAAGGCGACGGGCCGGACCGGCTTCGCGGCGGGACTGTTTTTCGATTGGCGCTCAGATCCCAACTTCGAGCTGAATCGTCCGGCGGCGCAGGGAGCGACGATTCTCGTGACCGGCCCCAATTTCGGCTGCGGGTCCTCCCGCGAGCACGCCGTGTGGGCGCTGGCGGAATACGGGTTCCGCGCCATCATCGCGCCTTCATTCGCCGACATCTTCACCGCCAACTGTTATCGCAATGGGGTGCTGCCGGTGCAACTCACAGCGACCGACGTCGAGAGACTGACTGGACGCGCGGAATTCCACGCCCAGCCCGGGCTCTCAGCCCGGGATGCCGGCAGCACCTATGACGTTGTCGTGGACCTGGAGCAGCTCGTGGTCTCGGACGACCAGGGCTTCTCGGCCCGCTTTCGCGCCGATCCGTACGGGCGTGAGCTGCTGCTCGCCGGGCTCGACGAGATTGGCCGCACGCTGCTCGAGGAATCGCGCATCGCGGCGTATGAGCGCAGTCACGCATGAAGACCTACGCCATCGCCGTACTGCCGGGTGACGGCATCGGGCCGGACGTCATCGTGCAAGCGGTGCGCGTCCTCGACGCTGTGGCCGAGCGGTTCGATGTTCGGGTTACGGTCCAGACGTTCCCCGTCGGCGCGGCGGGCGTGGCGGCCGCGAATGAGCCGCTGCCACAGGAGACGCGTGATGCCGTGCTGCGGAGTGACGCGGTCTTGCTCGGCGCCGTCGGTGATCCCGCCCTCGACAGCGCGCCCCGTGAGCTGCGGCCGGAGACGGGCCTGCTGGCGCTGCGCAAATTGCTGAACGTCTATGCGAACCTGCGGCCGGTCGCCGTCCATCCGGCACTGGTGGGCGCTTCTCCGCTCAAGCCGGAACGATTGCGCGGCGTCGATCTGCTCGTGGTGCGCGAGCTGACGGGCGGGCTCTACTACGGCGAGCCGCGCCGTCGCACCCCGACCAGCGCGACCAACACGCTCGCCTACACGGCCACCGAGATCGAGCGCGTCGCCCGCGTGGCGTTCGAGGCAGCCCGCGGCAGGCGCCGGCTTGTGACCTCCGTCGACAAGGCCAACGTACTCGAGGTGTCGCAGCTCTGGCGGGAAACCGTCACCCGCGTCGCCCGCAACTACCCGACGGTCCGGCTGGAACACGTGTACGTGGATACGGCCGCGATGCGGCTGGTCACCGATCCCGCCGCGTTCGACGTGTTGCTCACCGAGAACATGTTCGGCGACATCCTCAGCGATGAGGCAGCGGTGCTCGCGGGCTCACTCGGCCTGCTGCCATCCGCGTCGCTCGGGGAGGGACCGGGCCTGTTCGAGCCGGTGCACGGCTCCGCACCGCCGCTCGCGGGCAAGGACGTCGCCAACCCAATTGGCGCGATCGCGACTGTGGCGCTCCTGCTGCGCCATGGGCTCAAGCTCCCTGACGCGGCCGATGCGGTGGACGGTGCGATCGCGGCGGCACTCGACGCTGGTGCTCGCACGCAAGACCTGGCGCGACCCGGCGAGCGGAGCATCGGGACCGCGGCAATGGGTGCGCGGATCACCGAGCTGATTCTCGCGGAAGCGCTCGAGGGACGGTCATGAGCGACAATTTCCGCAGCCGGGCGGTGACCGAGGGGCTCGAACGCGCGCCCAACCGCGCCATGCTGCGCGCCGTGGGTTTTGGCGACGGCGACTTTGCCAAGCCGATCGTGGGCATCGCGAGCGCCCACAGCACCATCACGCCGTGCAATGCGGGTCTCGATCGGCTGGCGCGGCGCGCCGAAGCAGCGTTGCGGCAGGCGGGCGCGATGCCGCAGACGTTCGGGACGATCACGGTGAGCGACGGGATCTCGATGGGCACGGAGGGGATGCGGTACTCGCTCGTCTCGCGCGAAGTGATCGCCGATTCGATCGAAACCACCTGCGGCGCGCAGCGCATGGATGGGCTCCTGGCCATCGGCGGCTGCGATAAAAACATGCCGGGCGCGATGATCGCGATCGCGCGACTCAACATCCCCGCCATCTTCGTGTACGGCGGAACGATCAAGCCCGGCCACCACGCCGGCCGCGATCTCACGGTCGTGAGCGTGTTCGAAGCGGTGGGTGCGTGCGGCGCGGGACGCATGGGGCAAGAGGAGCTACTCGAGATCGAGCGCCACGCCTGTCCGGGTGCGGGATCGTGCGGCGGCATGTTTACCGCCAACACGATGTCGTCGGCGATCGAAGCGATGGGCATGAGCCTCCCCAAATCGTCGACGATGGCGGCCGAGGATCAGGAGACGGTCGAGAGCGCCGGGCGTTCGGCGGAGGTGTTGTTCGCGGCCGTTCAGGCCCGGCGACTGCCGCGCCACATCCTCACCCGTAAGGCGTTCGAGAACGCGATCGCCGTGGTGATGGCGATTGGCGGGTCCACGAACGCCGTGCTGCATCTCCTGGCGATCGCGCGCGCCGCCGGCGTGCCGCTGGCGCTCGACGACTTCGAGAATGCACGGCAGCGCGTCCCCGTGCTCTGCGACCTCAAGCCGTCGGGGCGCTATGTCACGACCGAACTGCATCGTGCGGGGGGCATTCCGCAGGTCATGAGCATCCTATACGCGAACGGGGCGCTCCATGGCGACGCCCTGACCATCGACGGCCGCACCGTTGCGGACGTCGTGCGGGATGTGCCCAAACGCCCGTCGCCGGACCAGGACGTGATCCATCCCTGGGATCGGCCGCTCGCGCCATCGGGACATATCGTGATTCTGCGCGGCAACCTCGCGCCCGACGGCGCGGTCGCCAAGGTCAGTGGCGATGGCGCGCACGAGATCACCGGTCCCGCGCGCGTGTTCGACTCCGAGGAGGCGTGTCTCGCGGCGATTCTCGCGGGATCGATCCACGCCGGCGACGTCGTGGTCATTCGCTACGAGGGGCCGAAGGGCGGGCCCGGGATGCGCGAAATGCTGGCGCCCACGGCGGCGCTCATCGGTGCCGGATTAGGCAAGAGCGTCGGACTCATCACGGATGGACGATTCTCCGGCGGCACGCACGGCCTTGTGGTGGGGCATGTTGCGCCCGAAGCGGCGCTCGGCGGGCCGCTCGCGCTGGTGCAGGAGGGCGATTCGATCACGATTGACGCGGCGCGGCACGAGCTCCGCATCAACGTCGGCGACCGCGACCTGGCGGCCCGAAAAGCGGGATGGAAAGCGCCCGCGCCGCGCTACACGTCCGGTGTGCTCGCGAAGTATGCGCGCCTGGTGTCGAGCAGCAGCCAGGGGGCCGTGACGGATGCGTGAAGCGGTCGCCATTCAAGGGGAAGCAGGGTCGTTCAGTCATGCCGCGGCGCTGGAAACGCACGGCCGGGCGTTGCGGCTCGTCCCGTGTCCCACCTTTGTGGA
>QHUQ01000104.1 GCA_003221985.1 Gemmatimonadota bacterium
ATCTACGTCGAGTCGCAGGGCGGCAACATGTCGCGCCTGAATTTCGCGACCGGCGAGCGCGTCGCACTCCAGAAGCCCAACTACCGGCCGCGCTACACGATGTTCGAGGACTCGATCGTCATCGAACGCCCCGACACCACGCGGCCCGAGACCGCGGCGCAGCACCGCCGTATCGCCGAGCTGCGGGTGCGCCAGCGGACCGACTCGGCGGACATCGATCTCCGCTGGAACTGGAACACGCCGTTCCTCATCTCGGCCCACAACCCGGAGATCTTCTACGCCGGCGCGAACAAGGTGATGAAGTCGACGCGTCGGGGCGAAGACCTCTATCCGATTTCGCCCGATCTCACGACCAGAGACTCGATGAAGATCCGGGTGAGCACGCGCACGACCGGCGGGATCACGCCCGACGTGACGGGCGCCGAAACGTTCTGCACGATCGTGTCGCTGTCGGAGTCACCGATCCGGCCCGGCGTGTTGTACGCCGGCACGGACGACGGCAATGTCTGGCTCACGCGGAACGACGGCGGTACCTGGGAGAACATCACCGGGCGCTTCCCCGGCGTCCCCGCGGGGACGTACGTGAGCCGCATCGAGCCGTCACGGTTCGACACGGCGACGTTCTACATCACTTTCGACAATCATCGCAACGGCGACTTCGCGCCGTACGTGTACGTCACGACCGACTTCGGGAAGTCGTTCCGCTCGCTCGCGAACAATCTTCCAAAGGGCGATGATGGTCCGGGATACGTGCACGTCGTTCGCGAGGACGTCAGCAACCGCGATCTGCTGTTCCTGGGAACGGACGTGGGCGCATACGTTTCGTTGAACCGCGGGGCGTCGTGGCAGCGCTTCATGAGCGGCTTGCCGACGGTTCCGGTGCACGATCTCAAGATTCATCCGCGCGAGCGCGACCTCATCGCCGCGACGCACGGCCGCGCGCTGTGGATCGTGAACATCGCGCCGCTGGAGCAGCTCAACGACAGCGTGATTGCCGCCGACGCCTATCTCTTCCAGCCGACGACGGCCTATCAGTACGGCCAGTCCCCGTTGGGCGGCGGCAGCCCGGGGCAGAAGGCCTTCCGCGCGCCGAGCCCGCAGTACGGCGCCGAGCTCGTGTACCGGCTCGCCACGGGGAGCGGCGACCGGCGGGCGCGGACGACGATCGTGATTCGTGACGTGCGGGGCGACACGGTGCGCACGGTCCAGGGGCCCGCGGGTGCCGGTCTGCATCGCGTGTTCTGGAATTTCCAGGGCAAGAATCCGCCGTCTGTCGCACTCTCGCCCTCACAGAAGCGCGACAGCACGTGGCTCGTGTCGCGCATCAACGTCGTGTTCGACTCGATGACGAAGGCCGGCGGCAATGCCGATCAGCTCGAGCCGATCAGGAAATTGTTGCTCGCCGGTGATGTTCAAGGCGTCACGCAACGGTTTGGATTTGGCGGCGGTGGTGGAGCGGGTGGAGGTGGTGGAGGAGGTGGAGGAGGTTCACCGTTTTCAGGCGGGCGGTTCAACGAGCGTCCCGGGGAAACGACGCCTCGTGCTGCATCCGCGACGCCGTCGTTGCCGACCGCGGGTGGCGAGAGCGGTGGGGAGTCGACCGACGCCGCGCCCGACGCCAGCTTCCTGACGACACTCGGCAACCTGCTGCGTAAACCGGGGCAAGGGGGGGGCGGCGGTGGTGGCGGCGGCTTTGGAGCGCTAGGATTCGTCGCCCAGGCGTTCGGCCGGCCTACGGGAGGCGGTGGAGGGTTTGGGGGCTTTGGAGGTGCTGTTAATACCGTCTCGACAGGTGACTATCTCGTAACGATCACAGTGGACGGGAAAACACTCAGTCGCGTACTCCGTGTCGAGCGAGGCCGATAGCTGATGGCTGATAGCTGATGGCGTTTTTAGACACCAAGCATCAACGCGCCGCGTTCGTCGTTCTTGCGCTCGGCGCGGGAATCCTCTGGTCCCTGGGGCCCTACGCCACAGGGATCATTGGTATTCCGGTCCTCGCCGTCCTGTTCGCGCCGGCGCACAACTGGCTGGCGCGGCGTGGGGTGCCGTCGTCGTTGGCGGCGCTCCTCGTCACACTGCTGGGCGCGGTGCTGATCATCGTGCCGGGATTGGTGATTGCGGGTTTGCTCATCAATCAAGCGCAGGAAATCACGCAGACGGTACTCCAGAGTCCCATCATCGAGCGCTTCCGCAGTTTGCAGTTCCGTGGTATCCCCATCGGGCCCCGGCTTGCCGAGGCGGGCGGCCGGATTGTGGCGGCGATCGGCGCGAGTGCATTCGGGCTGGTCGGCACCGCGACGCGGATGACGCTGAACCTCACGATTTCGTTCTTTGGTTTGTATTACACGCTGAAGCATCCCGGCGACGTGTGGCTCGACTCTCGTCCCTACATCCCGTTCTCCGACACCAACACGGAGAAGCTGGGGAAGCGGTTCAAGGACGTGACGGTGTCGACGGTGATCGGCACCGGCGTCGTTGCCGCGCTGCAGGGCGCACTCCTGGGGATCGCGTTCTGGATCGCCGGGCTGCCCAACGGCCTGTTTTGGAGCGTCGTCACGATGGCGCTGGCGATTCTGCCGGTGGTGGGCAGCGGCATGGTATGGGGGCCGGCGGCGGTCGTGCTGATCATGCAGGGACGGCCGGCGGCCGGCGTCCTGTTGATCGTCTGGGGCGTGGTGGTGGTCGGCAGCGTGGACAACTTCATCCGGCCGCTCATCTATCGCCGTTTCTCCGCCATCCATCCGCTCATCACGCTGATCGGCGCGATCGGCGGCGTGAGCTACTTCGGGCTGCTCGGCCTGCTGATCGGACCGCTCTCGCTCAGCTATTTCTTCGAGCTGATTCGGATGTACCGCGAGGAGTATCTCGAGCCGGAAGTCGCCGGCGCAAAAGTAAGGAGATGAGGTCATGGACAAACACCCCACGCTCCTCGCCATCTGGGGTGCGGCGGTCGTCCTGGGATTGGTCGGCTACGCGGCCGCGCGGTTGCGCCGGTGGCTTGTCATCCCCGTTCTCGCGCTCATCGCCTTCCTCGCCTGGTCCCGGCTCGGTGACCTCGCCGATCCCGTCGCCGGGCCGGCCATCCTCCAGGCGGCGGGGCGCGGCTACCTGATCCAGGCGTGTGCCGCACTTGCCCTGGCGGTGATTCTTGCTGTGATCGGATTGGCGCCGAGGCGCGGGGCGCCGAGCTGAGACTCAGCGGATCGCCTCACGCGCCCGCGCGATCTCGACGCGGTCGCCATCGCCCGCCTTCATCTGGGCCAGATAATCGCCATACAGCCGCCGTGCGGCGTCCCGGTCGCCACTGAGCTCGGCGGCGCGCGCCGATCCGTAGAGACTGCGGGCGCGCTTCGGCTCTCGCCGGAGGGTCTGCTCAAACGCGCTGCGGGCGGCAGCGAAACGACCGACCGCGAGTAACATGTCGGCTTCCAGCTCGCGCGCCGGCAGCAGCTCGGCGGGCGTCACCGGCTGCTTCTCCGTCACGTCCTCGAGATCTGCCGCCGCTTGCGCGTCGCGCAGCGCCGCAACCGTATCACCGGCCGCAAGCTCCGACCACGCCGTCACCGCCTGCCGCTTGATCGCGACGACGCGCGCCCACTCGCTGTCGGCGCGGCGCGTCATGTCGGCTTCGGTGGCGGCGAGCGCCACGATCTCGAGCCTGGCCTGGGCCGTATCGCCCTGGCGAGCCGCGCCGATGCCCCGCGCGAAATGGTCCAGCGCCGCGCCGATCGTCAGCTCGGCGGCCCGCAGCGGGAGGCGCGCCGCCTCGCCCCATTCGCCCCGCTCGAGCGGCAGGCGCGCCTCCAGGGCGACGCGATTGTAGTTCGCGATCAGCGCGTCAGTAGCGGTGGCGACGGTGGTCAGCTTCTGCGCGATATCGATCGTGCTGCGCGCCTCGCGGTCGCGGCCCTCCTGGAGATAGGCATAGACCAGGTAGTCGAGTGCGTGCAGCCGCTCGGGCGCGACGGGCTGATTATGGGCGCGGGCGTCCTCGAGGCCGGCTTCGAAGGCACGGTTGTTGGCGGCGATCGTCTCGTCCCACAGGCCGAGGCGGACAAAGATGTGCGACGGCATGTGCTGCGCGTGCGGCGCCGACGGCGCGATCTCCGCATACCGCCGCGCCGCATCGAGGCCAAGGGTCGCGAGGCGCGGAGAGTCGTTGGCATGGATGATGTAGTGCGCGAGGCCCGGGTGCTCCGGGAACCGCTGGAACAGCGGATTCAGAATTGCCGCGGCTTGCTTTTGGCGTGTAAACGTCGTGTCGGTCTTGGACGCCGTCTCGACCAGCGAGAGCGCGTAGTAGATCGCGACTTCGGTATCGGTTGGGAAGTCGCGATAGACGCGCGCCAGTGTGTCGGAGTACGCCTGCAGCCTCCGCGCGTTGGGAATCGAGTCGAAGCCGCGATACATCGCGGCGCTGGCCGCGATGAATCCGCGCTCGCGTGCCGTGCGCGCACTCAGGACAGACGCCCGCTCGGCGGCCGCCGCGCCGCGGCGCAGCGGGTCCCCCTTCCCCGCGTTGCCGCCGGGACCTCCCGCAAACGGATTGCCCCAGGCGTTGAGTGCCATGCCCCAGTACGCCATCGCGCACGTCGAGTCGGCATCCGCGACGGCCTGGAACGCCGCCTGCCCCTGCTCCCACCAAAACGAGTGGAGCAATGCCATCGCGCGGCTGAAGCGCTGCTGCGCCTCGGGATTGCACGAGATGGGAAACACGA
>QHUQ01000105.1 GCA_003221985.1 Gemmatimonadota bacterium
AGCGGCTGACCGCGAGGCTGCTCGCCCTCGCGGATGAGTACGGCTTTGCCTCCGCGGCGTCGCGAGAGCCCGATCGCCTCGCCGGCACGGTGGCCCTGAACGTGCCGGATGCGCCGCTCGTCTCACGCACGCTGAAAGCCCGCGAGTTCATCGTCGACTACCGGCCGCCGGTCGGCGTACGCATCTCACCGCACTTCTACAACACGATGGAAGAAGTCGATCGCGTCATGGCGGAGATCGCGTCGATCGTGGCGACCAAGGACTACGACAGCGGGGAAACGCACTCGCTCGTCACCTGATGTCGGGTGCCTGACTCATCGCACTCGCTCGTCCTGAGCCTTTCGACTCGCACGTACGGTTTTGAAACGTCACGCCGCGTGCCGCCTCAGCTGCGACAGTCCTTCGTGAATCGTCGGATACGACGGCCGCCAGCCGAGGTCGACGCGCGCCTTCTCGTTCGAGAGCGGGAGGCGAATCGCCATCATGCGCGCCATGTAGGGCGACAGCAGCCGCGGCAGCCAGGATGGTACCGCGATCGGCCGCGGCGCGCCCACCGATTCGGCGATCGCGAGCGCCATCTCGCTCATGCTGACGGCGCGGTCGTCGACGATGTCGTAGACGCTGCCGGCGGGCCCGCGCTCGAGCGCGGCAATCGTCGCGCTGGCGGCGTCCTCCAGGTGGATGGGCGGCAGCAGACCGCGATCTCCACGCACCGTGGGCAGCAGACGATGGCGCGCCAGCGCGATCAGCTGATCCGTCGTCCCATTCTCTGGTCCGTAGAACAGGCCGTACCTGAGCACGATGCCTTCGATCAGCCCTCGCGCGCTCGCGTCGAGAATCTGTGACTCCAGGGAGCGCACGGCGTCGGCCGCCTCCCGCACGCCGGCTGGAATCGGCGTCGTCGACGCGGCTCCCAAGAGCGCAAACGATCCGCCGACGAGGCGTTCGGCGCCCGCGCCCACGGCGGCGGCGATCAGATTCCTGGTCCCTTCCGTGCGCAGACGGTTGGTCGGCGCGAGATCGCGCGCGCTTCTCGGTCCGGCTTTCGGCAGCGCCGTGAGCTGATGGATCACGTGGCTCGGCCGAGCGGCGGCGACAACGCGTCGAAGCGCCTCCGCGTCGAGCGCGTCGGCGACGGCCGGCGTCGCGCCGAGCGCGCGCAACTTCGGCTCATTTGCCGCGAAGCGCGTGAGCGCGGTGACCTGATGTCCGGCGGCCACGAGCGCGCGCACCAGCGGGACGCCGATCGCCCCGGATCCTCCTGCAAGAAATACGTTCATGATGTCCTCCTCGCAGCCCGTAACGCAGAGCGGACTCCGATCGCGACGCCTGCGGATTCGCTCACGATGAGCAGCGCCGCCGTGACGGCAAACACAGAACGCCATTGCGCGGCGACATGGTCGATGCGATCCGGTCCCGGGATGACAAAGTGATTGACGAGTCCGAAGACAGCGATCCGGCGAATGATACGGTTACGCGACTTGACGCTCGGCTGAAGCGTTCGCGCTCCGGTGTCGAAGCTGCCCTACCCGACCTATTCGACCCACGCGACCCACGCGACTTGACGCTCGGCTGAAGCCTTCGTGCTCCGGTGTCGAACCTGCCCTACCCGACCTATCCGACCCACGCGACCTGACGCTCGGCTGAAGCCTTCGCGCTCCGGTGTCGGACGCACCCGACCCGCCCGACCCAGCTAGTCTGAAACGGCGAGCTCTCCCGCGACGATCGGCCGGGTACGGGGCAACCGTCCCAGGCGGGCGAGATAGCCGACAGAGCCAAGGATGGCGAGAAAGGTGCCCAGCTTGATCACGTCCCCCAGGCGGGTCCTCGGCACGACTTTCCACAGCAGCCACAGCACTGGCTGCGCCCAGCACACGGCCCACACCGATCCGTAAAAGTACCGGCGCTCGTGTCCTTCCCCTTTGGTCGAGACCTTGACGCGCGGGAGCCGGCCAATCGCGCCGAGCAGCCAGATCGATCCGGCGAGCGGAAAGTATGCGTCACGGTAGATCTCCTTCAGATACCAGTGACCCGTCACGATGGCGACGACGAGGCCGGCGATGTTCAGGACGGCGAACGTGATCACCTCGCTCCACGCGACCGTGTAGCAGAACCGGCGATAGAACGGGTTGGGACGATCCTCGGTGAAGCGGATGATGTACGGCTTCGGCTCGACTCCGGGCAGGCGGCCGCGAACGCCCGCGACGGCCGTGCCGGCAAGCACGGCCCCGAGCCACACTGCCATGCGCGCATCGAAGCCGCGCTCGAACAGATCGAAGGTGAGCGGACCGGGCGCGATGAAGAACACGAAGATCCAGATCGGCCAGTGATTGAGTCGGTAGTACAGCTTGTTGCGCTCGCGGATCTTGCGTTGCGACGCGTACTCGACAGGGATGGCGTTCACGGTTTCTTTTTGCGCGGGTGTCGTCGCCTGGTCGACCGGGTTTTTGTTCGGGACGTCGGAGGCCGGCTGGCCTTCGGCCGGCGAGTATAACCCGGCGAGGGGATCTGCGGCGTGCTGCCCCACATGCCGCGCCGGAAGGCCTGAGCTTCGGACTCGGCGCGCTGCAGCTCCTGCAGCCGCGCGAGCGGCACGCGCGCGGAAATGCGCGCCAGCCCCTCGCGCACGAGCACGGCGTTCACGAACATACCGTCTTCGGTCATCACGTACGCGAGTTGGCGGTTATACACGTCGACCGCCGCGCCTTCCTGCTCGAGCCGCACCCACCGATGGAGAATCAACGCCGTCAAGCGTTCCCGCGCCTCGCGGCCGAACGGCGCGGACGAGTCGAACCCACGGCCGATCTCCGGCGCATCGATGCCGAGCAGCCGCACGCGGCCGACGGTCGCCACATCGATCGTGTCGCCGTCGATGACCGCCCGGACGAGCACCGGACCGGACCGCGTGACGCGGCCGTTCACCGTGGGGGTTTGAATGGCAGCAACAGCCGCGGCGGCGACAGCGATCAGAATCTGCATAGGCGACTCCAGTTCGCAAGGGGTTGCGCGGATCGCAATGCGCTTGTGCAAGAGGTTCACCAGCCTCGGCGAGCCTGAAAAGGCTCGCCCTGGACGGCGGACGGTTTTCAGACCGTCCCGGTCCTTCTCAGCCGGTACAACGCGATCCCGACGGCGACGGCGACGTTCAGTGAATCGACGTCCTCGTTTATGGGGATCCGCACGCGGGAGTCGGCCTCGGCCTCGACCGCCGGCGTCAACCCCGCGCCTTCGGTCCCGACCATCAACGCCACGCGGGACGCACGCGGCCCGGCGGCGAACGCGTCGAGCGTCTCGGCCGGGTCACCTAGCGTGAGCGCGACGATCGTGAACCCGGCGGCGCGAACGCGGGTGAGCACGCCCGGCCAGTCGCCGTCGCCGGCGCGCGCGAACGGCACCGACAACGACGCCCCCATCGACGTGCGGATCGCCTTTCGGTACAGCGGATCGCAACCCGTCGGGCTCAGCAGCACACCGCCCGCACCGAACGCCGCCGCATTGCGAAACACGCCGCCGACGTTGTCCGCGTTCGACACGCCCTCGAGGATGAGAATCGTCCGCGCCGACTCGAACACTTCGTCGGCCCGCGTCGCCGGCGGCCGGTGGACGAGAGCGAGGCATCCGCGATGGACGTCATAGCCGGTGATCTCGGCAAGCGTGTCTGCATCGCACACGAGGACGTGAACGTCGCGGGCGAGCGTCGCGACGGTTGAGGCCAAGTCCTTCAGCGCCGCGCCGTTCAAGAGCACGGACTCGACACGGTACCGCCTGTCTTCGATGACACGGCGCACCACGAACCGTCCCTCGGCCACGAATAACCCTCGTGATCGGACGAGCTCGCCGTCACGCACGTCGCGGTAAGCGGCGATGCGCGGGTCGGCTGCACTGTTAATTCGCTCGACTGCCATCCTTCCCCTTGACCCCCGTCGCCGACGATGGCACCGTCGTCATGGAGGCAAACCGCATGACGACCGACGAATATCTGTACGACACGGAAGAGACCAATCGCATCCGCGAGCTGGCCATGGGCATGGTGCGCGAACCGCCCGCGCCGTTTTTTTCACATCAGGCGCTCGTGCTCAGGGTCGCGAGGCTGTGGGGGGACCATGTCGAGCCGCGGAAGCTCGGTCGCGTAGCAATAGTCCCCCTCGACGTCATCCTGGATCGGGAGCGCGCGCTGATCCTCCAACCGGACGTGTTGTTCGTGTCGACGGAGCGGCTGTCGATCATTCGGGATCAAGTGTGGGGAGCCCCCGATCTGGTCGCCGAAATCTTGTCGCACGGCACGCAAGACCGCGACCGCAGCGAAAAGCTCGAGTGGTACCGGCAGTACGGCGTGCGCGAATGCTGGCTCGTCGATCCGTTCAAGCAGGTGAACCTCTTCGATTTCACCCAACCGGTTCCGGTCGAGCGCATCGCAAAGGGTCGCGATGCCATCCGCTCGTCCGTCCTGCCGGCGCTCGAAGCGTCCGCTTTCGGTATCTTCGCGTGAGCACCTTGCCGCAGTCGGCTGAGCCAAGTCAACCTGCCGGGCTCTCTTCCCGTCTAAGGGTCCGTCACGGAATAAGTGTGCCGTCCTGGGCGTCGAGGCGCCCGCGTGGCAAGGCGCGAGGAGCGCGCATACCGGGAGTATGTAAGCGACGAGCAACGCAACCAGGCGGGATGCATCGGCGTCCGGGATGGTGCAGTTATTCCGTGACGGGCCCTTAGAGCACGTTGCGAAATGCAGTGCAGGCCGGCTGGCAGGCCTGAAGA
>QHUQ01000123.1 GCA_003221985.1 Gemmatimonadota bacterium
TGATCGACACGGCGGAGCGCGTGTTCGACAGCTCCCGCGAGGAAGCCGCCCCCCCGCACGTCGCCGTGCGCGCGGGCTACAGCGCCGCCCTCGCCGCCCAAAAGATCTCGGCCCCGGCGTTGCTCGATCGTGCGCGCGAAGCGCTGGAGCAGTCGTCGGGCGAAGGCGGGTAAGACCAGGCCTATTGACTCGGCACCCGGGCCGAGCGTACCGTGGGCTATGCGGCTTTTTGTTCCCTCCTGCGGCCAGACGATGGTCACTATCAGCGGCATGTGCGGCATCTTGAAGCATGCCAGTCACCGCCAAATTGTCGCGGAAGTTCTACGAGACGTTCGGAGAGGATGTTACGAACGAGCTCGTGGAGTGGTTCAATAGCGTGGACGCGACTTACCGTAACGACCTGCGCGAGCTCAATGAGCTGAACTTCGGGCGCTTCGATGCCAAGCTCGAGCAGCGTCTGGCGGAACTCGATGCAAGATGGGTAGCCCGATTCGGAACCGTTGACGGCCGTTTCGTCGGCTTCGACGCGAAACTTGAGCAGCGTTTGGCCGAACTGAAGAGCGATCTCGTGAAATGGATGTTCGCCTTCTGGGCTCCCACGGCGCTTGCCGTTGTAGCGCTGCTCTTTCGCAAATAGTCTGCTAAACAGGAATGCAGCTCTGCGATGGCTCGCCGTCGCAGTCTCGGCGCTCGCCATCCTCGTCGCCACGCTGCGCTCGCAAGGCGGTGCGCTCCCGCCCGGCTGGTCCTTCAGCATCACCTCCGGCGACGCCGCCCTCGCCGAGCTGATCCAGAACCTCCTCCTCTTCATCCCGCTTGGCGTCTCCCTCACCCTCGCCGGCGTGCGGCCGCGGCGCGCCATCGCCCTCGGCGCGCTGCTCTCGTGCGCGGTCGAATTCGCGCAGCAATGGATCCCGGGCCGGGACCCCAGTACCGGCGACATCCTGTGCAACTCGATCAGCACCGCGCTCGGCGTCGCCCTGGCGCGGTTCGCGCCGCGCTGGCTCACCACCACGCCGCGCCGCAGCGCCTGGCAAGCGCTCGCGGCCGCTGTCGTCGCCGTGCTGACATGGATCGGCACGGGCGCCGTCGTGCGCCAGGCATTCCCGCCCCCACCCTACCACGAAGTCAAGGCGCCCGCCTTCGACTACTGGGCCCGGTATGAGGGAGCGGTGCTGTGGTCGAACTTCGCCCTCGGGCCGTTGAGCGTCCGCGCGGTCGCGCCCGCTCACCCTCCGGACCGCGAATCACCGCTCGTCGCGGTGCTGGACGCGCGCGCCGTCGAGGTGTTTATCCTCTCCATGGACGGCCACGATCTCGCGCTGCGCTATCGCATGCCCGCGATCAACTGGAAGCTCGAGACGCCCGACCTGCGCTGGCGTGGCGCCTTCGCCGCCATCGCGCCCGGCGACACCTTCACCGCCGTGGCGACCTACCATGCCAAACAGATCTGCCTGTGGTTGAACGACGCGAAGCGGTGCGGCTTCGGCTACACAATCGGCGACGGCTGGAAGCTGATCTTCTACCCGCGGCGCTGGCCGGGCTGGATGCTGACGGTGATCAATGTGTTATGGATTGCTGGCTGTGTTATCGGAGTCGGTTTTTGGGCGGGAAGCGCGGCAACTACGACGGTAAAGGACGGTAAGGGACGGTATGAGACGGTAATGGCTCGGATCGCGATCGGGATCGTGCTGTTTGGGTTAGTGTTCGTCCCCTACTTCATGGGAATGAAGGGGACGTCCCTGTGGGAATGGATTGGTGCGTTGGGCGGGATCGAAGCTGGTCTCGTGATGGGGAACAGGTTTCACCGCCGTTTTACGGACGCGGAGCTATCCGATACACGTTCCCGCTCAACTGCATGATGTAAAGCTCCCCCTTCGCGTCCTGGCCAAACGAGCTGATGTTCGGCCCCGGCGAGAGCAGCCCCGACCAATCGAAGACTCCGGTCCCACCCGGATAGGCAATGCTGTGGACGTCGCCATTGCAGAAGTCGGCGTAAAAATACTGACCCCGCATCACCGCAAACGTGTTGCCACGATAGACGTAGCCGCCCGTGATGGCGCACGCGCCGAACTGATGCGGATACTCCAGCACCGGTAACACGCTGTGCGTGGAGTCGCACGGCGCGCTGGGATAACAGTGTTTCCCTTCCATGATATTCCAGCCGAAATTCGCCGCTCGGCCACGCGGCACGGCCGTCGGGGATATGTCCACTTCCTCCCAGGATCCCTGTCCCACATCCGCGATGTAGAGATCGCCGTTCTGGCGATCGAACGAAAAGCGCCACGGATTGCGGAGCCCGTAGGACCAAACCTCCGGCGCGAAGCTCGTATCGTCGTTGAACGGATTGTCCGCCGGGATCGCGTAGCCAGTCGCCACGTTGACGTCCAGGTGCAGCAGCTTGCCGAGCAGCACGTGCTTGTTTTGCCCGTTGCCGTTCGGATCGCCGCCCCCTCCCCCGTCCCCCGTCCCCACCCACAACATTCCGTCGGGGCCAAACTGGAGCTGGCCGCCGTTGTGATTGTCCTGACCGGGATGCGCGAGCCTGAGCACCGTGTCGGCCGTCGCCTCGTCGGCGCTGTCGGGATCGCTCGACACGGTGTAGCGCACGATGCGAATGTCGCCCGCGAGATTGGTGTAATAGACGTAGAACTGCCCGTTCGACGCGTACAGCGGATGGAACGCGACGCTCAACAGCCCGCGCTCGCCGCTGGTGGAGACCCGGCCCGACAAATCGAGGAACGGACGCGCGCGGACGGTGTCGTTGTGCAGCACGCGAATCGCGCCGCCCCTCTCCACGACGAACAGCCGCTGCGAATCGGCGGGCGGCGACGTGAGGTAGACAGGACTCGAGAAATTGTCGATCAGATGCAGCGACGGCGTGCCGGGCGGCGGCGGCGGCGGCGGTGGGTGCGAGTCGATCCAGCCGCTGCACGCCGCCACGAGAACGAGGCAGAACGGTAGCAGTCGCTGCATGCTCAACTCCCCGGCACGATGCGGTACACCGTGCCACCGTAGGTCATGATGTACAGCTCGCCGCGCGCATCTTCGCCGAATGAGACGATGCCGCCGCCCCCCCCGCCGCCCGACGCGAGCGCCGGCCAGTCGCGGCTCTGTGTCGCCACGCCACCGCTGTACGTGAAGCTGCGGACGAAGCCGGCACAGTAGTCGGCGTACAGGTAACGACCCGTAAGCTGCGTCACCCGCGTGCCGCGATAGACGTAGCCGCCCTGCACGTCGCAGGCGCCGTTGGTGTGGGCGTACTCGATCACCGGCATGGTGAATCCTGTCGGGCTACAGCTCGTCACGCAGTGCGTCCCTTCCATAATACTCCAGCCGTAGTTCAACCCTTTCGCCGCATTAGGCGCCGCGGCGACGTCGACCTCTTCCCAGGAGTTATCGCCGACGTCCGCGATGTAGAGATCGCCCGTCGCGCGGTCGAACGAGAAGCGCCACGGATTACGGAAGCCCCACGCCCACACTTCAGGCGGAAACGAGGTATCGTCCACGAACGGATTGTCAGCGGGTACCACGTACGACGTAGCACCGTTTACGTCGATGCGCAGGATCTTCCCATTCATAGTGTGGTGACGCTGGCCGTTCTGGAGCGGATCGCCGCAGCAGCCGCCGTCGCCGAGCGACACGTACAGCATGCCGTCGGGACCGAACTGCAGCTGGCCGCCGTGGTGATTGCCGAACGGCAGGGTCGTCCCCGCGATCGGATGCGGCACCGCGAGGATCGTATCCGCCGCGGATTCGTCCGCGCTGTCGGGGTTGGAGGAGACGAGATACCGCACCACGCGAATGTCGCCATCCAGATTGGTGAAGAAGACGTAGAACTTGCCGTTGGTCGCGTACTGCGGGTGAAACGCCATGCTGTAGAGCCCGTTCTCGTCCGCCGAGCTCATCTTGCCGACGATGTCGAGGAACGGGCGCGCCTGGAGCACGTCGTGCTTGAGCAGGCGGATCCGGCCGATGCGCTCCGTCACGAACAGCCGTCCCGTGTCGCCGGGCGGCGCCGCCAGGAACGTCGGGTTGGTGAAATCGCCGACCGCATGGAGCACCGGCGCGCCGGGCGGGGGCGGCGGCGGTGGTGGAGGCGGCGGGGGTGGTTTGTACGGTGACGTGAACCAATCGGCGCAGGCCGCGAGAAGCAGGGGCACGCCTATGGCGTGCCGCAACAGCAGAAGCAGCAACGTTCCTTTCTTCATCCCAGCACCACCTCGACCCCCTCCCGCCGCAGTTTTCCGAGCACGCGCGCCTCGATCCGCGCCCTGAGCGTGACCACGCCGTTCGTCTGCTCCTGATGCAGAATCTCGGCGTCGCGGTGCAAAGCCGCGAGCAGCTTGCCGTTCGAGACTGGAACGCGAATCTCGGCGATGGGACGCAGCGCTTGGGCCGAGGTGCGGAGCGCGAGGCGGAGATCGTCGACACCCAAATGCGGAATGTGAAATGCGGAATGCGAAATTGTGGAGGTCAGGATCGCGTGTGGGTAACTTTCCCGAACCAGGGCGAGAAACGCATCGGGATCGGGTAGCAAATCGGCTTTGTTGAACACGTAGATCGTGCGTTTGCGCTCGACACCAGCCTTGTTATTTCGCATTCCGAATTCCGCATTTCGCATTTCTTTCTCAACGACGTCGAGCTGCTCTTCCCAACCGGGGTGGCTTGCGTCGATCACGTGCAACAGCAGGTCCGCATCCTCGGCCTCTTCCAACGTCGCCCGGAACGACGCGACGAGATGGTGCGGGAGCTTGCGGATGAATCCGACCGTATCGGTGAGGCGATAGCGATAGCCGTCGCCCACGTCCACCTCTCGGGCCAGCGTATCCACCGTCGCGAACAACCGGTCCTCGATGAACACGTCTTGGCCCGAGAGCGCCTTCAGCAGACTCGACTTGCCGGCGTTGGTGTAGCCGACCAGCGCCGCGGTCGGCAGGTCGCGCCGTCCCTGGCGCTGATTGGCGCGATGCTCGGCGACGTCCTTCAGCCGTTTCTTGTGCGCGGCGATCTTGCGGCGAATCACCCGGCGGTCGGTTTCGAGCTGGGTTTCGCCCGGTCCCCGCAGGCCGATGCCGCCGCGGATACGCGACAGGTGGGTCCACATCCGTGTCAGCCGCGGCAGCAGATACTCGAGCTGCGCCAGCTCTACCTGCAGCTTCGCCTCGTGGCTGCGCGCGCGCGTCGCGAAGATGTCGAGAATCACCTCGGTGCGATCCATGACGCGCACGCCGAGGCTCTTTTCCAATTTCACGCCTTGTACCGGGGTGAGACTCTCATCGAACAGCAGCAAGGTGGCATGCGAATCTTTCAGATCGTCTTTGAGCGATTCGACCTTCCCCTGGCCGATGTAGAAGTTGGGCGTGGGGGCATCGATGCGCTGGATGGTCTTGCCGATCACCTCGGCGCCGGCGGTGTCCGCCAGGCGCTCCAGCTCCTCGAGGTGCTCGTCGACGTGCAGCGCGTCGTCGGAGCCCTTGCGAGGGGCGCCAACCAGAAAGGCCCGCTCCACGGGGGATTGGATCTCGATCAACCGACGGGTCACGGAATGAGCTTCCGCAGCGGCACGTTGCCCTTGCTCTTCAACTGTACCCTACGTTCCCCCAGGGGTGTATCCAGTATCACAGCCCCGGTGATTCCATAGGGCAATTCTTGCGACTGCAACAGTGAGCGGGCCGCCGCGCCCACCCCCGCCCAGGTAAACCGCACGGGCATGATCACGCGGCTATGGTTTTGCGGGGATAGATCCAGGGGTTTGTCTATAAGGGCTTCCCCGAAGTCCGTGCTGGCCAGCTCCAAACCGACCTCGAGCCGCGTGCTGCGCAACCGATACTGATTCGGATTGTACACATCGAACACGAGGTCGAGCGTGCCGCCACTCAAGCCCATGCCGGTGACATTGATTTGCTGCAGCTCGATTTGCGGGCTCTCGAACTTGAGCGCGTTCCGCAGCGTCGCGCACGCCGTCACCACACCGGCGAGCAACGCGAGAGTCCTTGCGGTTGGCATCACAGCCCGTAACATAACGCACCCGTGACGATAGAACCGCTAGTCCTGCTCGCCAACGCCGACAAGTGGCTGACGGAGTCGCTCGAGAGCGTGCTCACGCAAGGCGGCTATCGCGTGATCGTCACCGCCAAGCGGTCGCAGGTGCTCGACGTCGCGCGGCGCCAGCTTCCCGACGCCCTGCTGCTCGACATGGCGCTCGAGCAGCGCACCACCGACAGCCTGGCGCTGTGCCGCGCGCTGCGCGCCGATCCCGCCATTTCCCGCGCGACGCCGATCATCCTCACGACCGCGGGGCCGGCGCTGCGCGCGCAACAGCTCGAAGCGCTGCGCGCCGGCGCGTGGGAGCTGCGCGGCGATCCGCTCGACGTGGAAGAGATGGTCCTGCGGCTCGGCGTCTACGTCCAGGGGAAGCTCGAAGTCGATCGCCTCGGCGCCGAGGGATTGGTCGACCGCGCGAGCGGGCTCTACAACGATGAGGGGATGGCGCGGCGCTCGGCGGAGCTGGCCGCCTTCACGACGCGCCAGGGCATGCCGCTCGCGTGCGCCGTCTTCCAACCCGTCGACGGCGTGCTCACCGCCGGCGGCGCGGACCGGCTGGCGCAGGCGTTTCACCGCGCCGGACGCATCTCGGATGCGGTCGGCCGCACCGGCCCTGCGGAGTTCACGGTCTTTGCGCCCGCGACGGATGAAACCGGCTTGGAAGGCCTGGTGCAACGGATCGGCGATGCGGTGGCACGCAGTGCTGCGGTGAAGTTGCGCGTCGGTACGAGTGCGACTCCCGCGCCCAGGCGCTCGTCCGCCACCAACCTCCAGGCGCCGCGACCAACCTCGACAACCGATTTACTCGCGCGCGCCCGCGACGCGTTGCACTAACCGCTGCGGCGCTGCGGGCCGCTGCTACGAGGGGCGTGAGAGCCGCTGTTGCGCACCGGATGGACACTGCCCCCGCTCGCGCCGCTTCCTCCGGTCGCCCCGCTCGCCCCGCCCGCCCCGCCCGCCCCACTCGTCGCGTTGCGGCGCACGACCCGCGGCCCGGAGCGCCGCACTGAGCAGATCGGCAAGTCCAACTCGAAGAAGAACCGGGTGCCCCACCCCGTGTGCGATTCGACCTTCAGCTCCGATTTCATCGCGCTGGCGAGCTTGCGGCAGATGGTGAGGCCGAGCCCGGTTTGGGAGAAGAGCTGGCCGCGCCGGCCCGACTCCTTGCGCAGCGGTTGAAACAGCGTGGTGATCTTGTCGGCCGGAATGCCCCGCCCGCTGTCGCGCACCGCGAACTCGATACGGTCGGGAACGCCGGCGACCTCCTGCGCCACGATCTCGACGTAGCCCTCGTCGGTAAACTTGAGCGCGTTGGTCGTGAGATTGAGCAGGATGCGGCTGAGCGCGACCGGATGGCCCAGCCGCTGGTCGCTGGGCGGGGCCAGGAGCCGCACGGTCAGGTGTTTTTCTTCCGCGATCGGCCGCACGATGTCGCGCACCGACTCGAGCATCGCGGTCACCGAGAACGCCGACGGATCCTGCTCGACGAGCTGATCCCCGCCCTGGGTGAACTCGATGATGTCGCTCGCCACCGACGAGAGCCCGAGCGCCGCGGTGTAAATGAGCCCCAGCTGGCGCCGCTGCACTTCGTTCACCACGCCACT
Organism: Gemmatimonadota bacterium; assembly: GCA_003221985.1. The sequence continues at coordinate 7,653 of QHUQ01000123.1, forward strand.
CTGGCCACGTTGCAGGGTCTCGGCGAGTACTAGGATGGACGTCAGCGGCGAGCGCAGATCGTGCGCGACGTCGGTGAGCAGCGCCACGCCGTCCGAGCCGGAAAGGTGCGAGGCGAATGACTGCGCCCAGGTGGGCTGAATCGCCACGCGCACCCGTTCGATGGACGTGAGCAAGGGCAACAGCTCCGAATCGGGAAAGCCGCCTGACCGCCATCCCTGCACGAGTGCCGCCCGCAGCAGCTCGAGCAGCCGCCTCCCCAGCCCCGTGTGCAGCCGCGAGTCGAGCTTCAGCGTCTCCTTGTCGGCAGCCTCGTGGATGGTGGTGACGAGCAGATCGAGCAGCTCCGCAGCCTCGGCGGCGGTCGTCGAGCGCGGGCGCTGGACCCACTGCCCGAGAATCGTGCGGGTCGCGCCGCGCAGCGCCCGGCACGGCACGCAGCGGTCATCGCCACCCGGATGCAGACGGTCGGAATTCGCGGCGGCATTGAGAAACGGAATCGGACTGTTACGTGGTGACATTCCGGCGCTTTGGAGGAACGGGATGTATGTACCCTAGGAGACTCACCAGGTTTCCCTCGGCTTTACCTTACGTCCGGCTCCGTCAGGGGGCAATCCATCCCTTGCGAAGCGCATAGCGCACCAGATTCGCGGTGTCGTGCACGTTCAACTTCTTCATCAGGCGGCCGCGATGAAACTCCGCTGTTTTCACACTGATCGCGAGCACGGTTGCAATTTGCTTCGTTGACTTCCCTTCTCCCACCAGTTGCAGCACTTGCCGTTCGCGCGGCGTCAGCTGCGAGGGAGCATCGCTCTCCGGTGTCGCGCAGGCGTCGACGATGGCCTGGGAGGCTCCGGGGGAGACGTACAGTCGCCCTTCGCGCACCTCCGCAATCGCGCGCACCAGGTCGTCGCTTCCCTGGCTCTTTTGCACGAAGCCTTTGACTCCGACTTTCAGGGCCTCCCGCACAAAGCGCGTATCATCGAGACCCGATAACAGGATGACAGGACACGCGGGCGCGATCCTGGCGATCTCCCGCGCCGCTTCCACGCCATTCAGCACGGGCATGGCGACATCGAGCACGACCACGTCCGGATTCAGGCGTTGCACGGCGTCCACCGCGGCGCGGCCATCCCCTTCGTCCGCCACGACTTGCACGCCTCGCCGCTCGAGCAGCGCCTTCAAGGCCTGCCGCAGCACGAGATGGTCATCCGCCAGCACCAGGCGGACGGGCGTGGCTTCCGAAGCGGAAGACATCGGTTCCAATTTGGCGAGCCCTGGCGGCCTCGGCCAGAGCTATTCCACCGTAACGCTCTTTGCAAGATTGCGCGGTCGATCCACATCGCACCCACGCAGTACCGCAATGTGGTACGCCAGCAGCTGCAGCGGGATCACCGTCAGGACGGGGGAAAGCAGCGGCAGCGTGCGTGGCACACGCAATTGATAGTCCACGAGGCCGCGCAGCTCCCCGTTGCCCTGCGTGGTGATGGCCAGAATCCGGCCTCCCCGGGCGCGGACCTCGTGCATGTTCGACACGACCTTGTCGTACACGGCGTCGTGCGGGGCGACGAAGACGACGGGCATCTGGGCATCGATCAGGGCGATGGGCCCGTGCTTCATCTCGGCGGCAGGATAGCCCTCGGCGTGGATGTAGCTGATCTCTTTCAACTTCAGCGCCCCCTCGAGCGCCACCGGGAAGTTCACGCCGCGCCCGAGGTAGAGCGCGTGACTCGCCTCGGCCCACTGCTCCGCCACGGCTTTCACCGCGGGCTCCAGCTCGAGTGTCTCCGCGACGAGATCGGGGAGGCGGGTCAATTGGCAGATCAGGTCCCGCGCCGTTTCCGCCGCCAGGCCGCGCTGGCTGCCGAGATAGCCGCCCAGCAGCGCCAGCGCGACGATCTGGGAGGTGAACGCCTTCGTGGACGCGACCCCGATCTCCGGTCCCGCGTGCAGATAGATGCCCCCATCCGCTTCGCGCGCGATCGTGCTGCCCACGACGTTGACCAGCCCCACGACCCGGGATCCGTTCGCGCGCGCCGCGCGCATCGCTTCGAGGGTGTCGGCGGTTTCCCCTGATTGCGAGATGGCGATCGTGAGGCGGTTGCCGGGAATGGACGGACGTGGCTGGCGCCGATAGCGATACTCGGACGCGTATTCGACCGACACCGGGATGTCAGCCAGCTCCTCGATGATTTGGCGTCCCACGAGTCCCGCGTGCCATGACGTCCCGCACGCCACGATATTGATCCGTTTCAGATCGGCGCACTGTGCGGCGGTGAGGTTGAGGCCGTCGAGGCGCGCGACGCCGCCGTCGGTCTGCAGGCGGCCGCGCAACGTGCCGCGCACCGTATCCGGCTGCTCGAGAATCTCCTTCAGCATGAAGTGGGCGTGGCCGCCGAGCTCGATGGCCTCGAGGTCCCAGCCGAGCGCGTCGACGGCGCGATCCTGGACCCGTGACTTACGATCGATCACCTGGTACCCATGCGGCGTGAGCACCGCGATGTCGCCGTCGTTCAGATACACGACCGAGCGCGTATGCTCGAGAATGGCGGACGCGTCGGAGGCGACGAAATACTCGCGCTTGCCGACGCCGATGAGAACCGGGGAGCCCTGGCGCGCGACGACGATCTTGCCCGGCTCGTCGCTCGAGATCACCGCCAGGCCGTAGGTGCCGACGACGTGCGCCAGCGCCCCGATCACCCGCTGTTCCAGCGACGCGCCTTCCGACACCTCGATCAGATGGGCCACGGTCTCGGTATCGGTGTCGCTGTCGAAGCAGTGGCCGCCACGCTCGAGCGCGGCCCGCAAGCCTTCGGCGTTCTCGATGATGCCGTTGTGCACGACGGCGATGTCACCGCGGCAATCGCCATGGGGATGGGCATTGACCGTGTTGGGGACGCCGTGCGTCGCCCAGCGCGTGTGGGCGATCCCGGTGCGGCCGGAGACGGGCGCGTCCGTTAGCAGTGTCCCGAGCGCCGTGACCCGCCCAGCCAGTTTTCGTGTGGTGATGCGACCGCCTGTTTCCACCGCGATCCCGGCGGAGTCATAGCCGCGGTACTCCAGGCGGGCCAGCGCCTGGAGCAGGATGGCAGCCGCCTGGCGCTGACCGGTATACGCCACGATGCCGCACATTCCTAGTGATCCTCCCAGCGGGGACGGCGTCCTTTTTTCTTCAGCAGCGGCTTGCGCGCCTTGCCGAGACCGAAGCGCGCCAGCTGCGACTGCTTGGCGCGCACGCGCACCGCCGTGTCCTCCGGACCAAGCAAGTGGCCACACCGCGAACACAATTGATCTCGCACTCGGGCCTCCCCGCTGCGAATCGGAATGATCGGGGCCCTGCGTCGCGTCCCGCCCCGCTCTGCCCCGGAGCCGCGGGGTCTTCCCCCTGATTCCTGTTCCTGACAAGCGCGACACATCATCCGCCGCTCCCCCCAATTCGCTGCAGTGCGCGGTCTCAAGTTTCGGGCCGTCCGCGCTGACGGAGAATCACGCGCGAGCAGCGGCATTGCTTGTGGTCGCGTTGCGGCAGACTCGTGTTTCTTACGCGGCAGGCCCACCATGTTGTATCGGTGCAACACCGTAAGAGCCGAGGGGTACTCCATGTCGCGACGCTGCTACAGTCCGGATGGAGAACGTGCCCGAAGTCCTTATGCCGTTGGAGTTTTCAGCGTGGCTCGGTCCGTGCTTGGAACATTCCCGACTGTACGCAGAACCAGCAATCAACCGGGGGTACCGCCCGATGCCGACACCTGCAACGCCCCATCGCGCCCCGCATTTCCACCCGACGACTCCAGGGGCCGCCGAAGTCATCGGCCTGCCGCCACTCAACGCGCAAATCAAGGCCGCCATCCGGTTCCTGATCGTCGATGACGACCGCACGCTGCGGGAGAGCTGCGCCAACCTGCTCCAGATCGATGGTTATCAGGTCACGGTGGCCGGCCGCGGCCAGGAGGCCCTGGAGCTGCTGCGCCATCGCCGCTTCGACATCGTCCTGCTCGATCTCTACATGAGCGACGTGTCGGGCTACGAGCTGCTGAAGGCGGCCCTCGAGACCGCGCCGGAGACGATGGTCATCATGATGACGGGCAACCCCAGCGTGGCCTCGAGCGTGGAGGCACTACGGCTCGGCGCGTGGGACTATCTGCCCAAGCCGTTTTCGGCGACGCACTTCCAGATCCTCATCGGGCGCGCCGTGCACACGGTGAGCGTCGCCAGCGACTCGAAGCAGCAGCAAGCGGATTTCGTCAAGGAGCACGGCAACAGCGATCGCGTGCAGGTGCTGGGCGTGGCGCCGATCTTCCGTCGCGCGATCGATCTGGCGCGCCGGGTGGCGCCCACCGACGCCTCCGTGTTCATCACCGGCGCGAGCGGCTCGGGCAAGGAATTGATCGCGCAGTTCATTCATGCCCACAGCCGCCGCAGTAGCAAGCCGCTCGTGGCGTTGAACTGCGCCGCGCTCCCCGAGGCGCTGCTCGAGTCGGAGATGTTCGGGCACGTCAAGGGGGCGTTCACCGGCGCCGTGCGCGACAAGGCCGGACTGCTCGAGACCGCGAATGGCGGTACGCTGTTTCTGGACGAGCTGCTCGAGATGTCCAAGCCGACGCAGGCCAAGCTGCTCCGCGTCATCCAGGATGGCGTCGTGCGACGGGTGGGCAGCGAAACGACGGACGCGGTCGTCAACGTGCGCTTCATCGCGGCGACGAACGGCGACCCCGAAGAGGCGGTCAAGTCGGGCACGTTGCGCGAGGACCTGTATTACCGCTTGCGCGTCGTGCCGATCAATGTCCCGCGGCTGCAAAACCGGACGGAAGACATCCCGCTGCTCGCCAACCATTTCCTCAATTACTATTGGCATGCGCACCGGGGGGCGGAGCACGGGAACGCCGTCCCGACCCTGTCCGACAGCGCCGTGCGCGCCCTGCGGGCGCATTCCTGGCCGGGAAACGTGCGCGAGCTGCAGAATGTGATCGAGCATGCGGTCGTGCTGCTCGAGCCGGGCGCCGAGCTGCGGGCCGAGGACCTCCCCTTCAGCCCTGGCCAGTTTGGCGTCGAAGAGGCGGCTTCGCCTTCTGCCGCGGTCACGATGCCGCTCGAGGAGACCTATCACGTGGCGCGCGAGCGGCTACTGGCGGAATTCGAGCGCCGCTATCTCACCTGGCTGGTCGGGCAGGCCGACAACAACATCTCCCGCGCGGCGCGGATCGCGGCCGTGGACCGGACCACGTTGTATCGGCTGATGGAACGACATGGCCTGCAGCGCAGGCTGACGCAGACGACAGAGGACTCCTAGCGGAACGGGAGGTTGACAAGCGTCTCGCGCCGGCGATGTTTCTAGGCCCTTACCTACGAAGCGCCAGCGCCGTGAGCAGTCGCCGACCCGTTCCCGATCAGTCACAGACTGCCCAGTTCCAGCAGCCCCCCCCGGCCTTACCACCCGCCGCCGCCCGGCGCGTTTCGGATCCCGGCGCCTCGATCGCGCCGGTCACCGGGGTCACCAGCCGGCTCCTGACCCGCGCGATCCGACGCGTGGAGGCTCGCTGGCGTGAGTTGTACGGTGCGACGGACAGCGCCGACATTCCGCGCATCCTCGCCGCCTCGGCGCTCGCCGCCGACCGTGGCGATGCTTCCTTTATTGAGTCGCTTACACCACGGCCCGCGCTCCGGCTCAGCCTGCATCTGGTCGATCTGTTGGAAGACGACTTGCTGGCCGTGTGGCGCAGGGGTGACACAGCGGCGTCCCAGGTACTCCAGACGATCGCCCGGTTGCGCCTCGTGCGCGCGGCCATCGAGCGCCGCTTTCAGCACCTGCCGGGAGCGCCGCTCGTCGGCATCGACGGTCTCGAGTTTCTCATCGAGTTCGTGCACGACATGCGCTCGCCATTGAACTCGCTGCTGCTGCTGGCTGATAGGTTACAGCAAGGATGGAGCGGACCGCTCACCCCCCTGCAACTGCGCCAGCTGCGCTTGATTTACGCCGCGTCGCACGCGCTCAACACCGTCACCAGCAACGCGCTCCAGATGACGCGCGAGTGGAACCAGCTGGAGGAGCCGGAAGCGCGGCCCTTCTCAGTCACGAAGCTGTTGTCGGAAGTGCAGGATGTCGTGCGTACATTGGCTGCCCAGAAGGGCTTGGAGGTCAACTTCATTCGGCCCAACGTTGACCGCCGGCTGGGGCATCCGATCGAGTTGAACCGCATCCTCCTGAACCTCGTGACCAACGCGCTCAAATTCACCCGTACGGGGACGATCACCGTCAACGCCACCGATCGGGACGGCAGTAACGTGGAATTCGCTGTCCAGGACACGGGGCCGGGCATTCACTCCGCGGCCCAGGAAACGCTGTTTCAACCGTTCCGCCGATCGTCCGGGGCAAGCCGCGCCACGTTTTCCTCGACCGGTCTGGGGCTCGCGATCACCCAACGGCTGGTGGCGGCGCTCGGAGGCCAGCTCAAGTACGAAACCGCCCCCGGGAAAGGGACGCTATTCTTCTTCACGCTGGATCTCCCCGTCGCTTGACAGCCGGACCAGTTCAACGTATCTCCTACCGCGTTCTGCAGCACTGAGCGGCGTTATACCGCGTCGCAACACCTGACCGCAGGTAGTATGACACAGATCACGCTGTCCACGCCCACACGTCCTGCGTCGCTCAGACTCGACGCTTCGCGCCCGACTCCTGCAACCGTCGACGGGATCCGTGTGTTGATCGTCGAGGACGAAGAGACGCTGCGCGAAAGTTGCGCCAGCGTCCTGTCGGATGACGGGTACAACGTCGCGACCACAGGTGTCGCCCGCGAGGCGCAGAATCTGCTGCGCCACAGCGTCTGCGATGTGCTGCTGCTCGATTGGTATATGAGCGACATCCCGGGCAGCGAGCTGTTACCGGTCGCGCTCGCCGGGAACCCCGCAACCCGCGTGATCGCCGTGACCGGAAAGCCGACGCTCGCGTCGAGCCTGGAAGCGCTGCGCAGCGGCGCCTGGGCCTACCTGCCCAAGCCGTTCTCCGCCGTGCAGCTCGCCATCCTGGTCGGACAGGCGGCGCATGCGACGCGCACGGCTCGCGAGTCGTTGCACCGCTCGCGGAAGCTCGAACAGGCGGGCGAGAACAGCGACAAGATACGGATCCTTGGGCTGGCACCATCGTTCCGCGGCGCGATCAGCCGCGCACGCAAGGTCGCGCAGACCGATGCATCGGTGTTGTTGACGGGCGAATGCTGGGCGAGCAAGGAGTTGTTTGCGCAATTCATCCATCACCACAGCCGCCGCGCGACCCGGCCGTTCCTCGCCGTCAACTGCGCCGCGCTGCCCGAGGCGCTGCTGGAATCGGAGATGTTCGGCCACCGCCGGGGCGCGTTCACCGGCGCGGTGCGCGACAAACCCGGATTGCTCGAAGCCGCTGATGGCGGCACGCTGATGCTGGACGAGCTGGTCGAGATGCCCCGCACGATTCAGGCGAAGCTGTTGCGGGCGATTCAGGACGGTGTGGTGCGGCGTGTGGGCAGCGAGTCCCCGGATGCGGTCGTCAATGTGCGGTTCATCGCAGCGACGAACCGCGAGGCGGATCGGGCCGTCGTAGAAGGACTGTTGCGCGAGGATCTGTATTAC
>QHUQ01000071.1 GCA_003221985.1 Gemmatimonadota bacterium
GCCGGGGGCTGGAAGAACGAAGAGACGCTGCTTCGTTCATATCAGCAGCCCGATGCCGAGACGGTGAAGCGGGTGGTGTTGCATCCGACGCAGCGGATTGTGAGCTGCTGAGTCGGACTCACAACAAAACTCACAACACGGGGTGCAGTCGCAGAAAAAGCCCCACAGCGAAAGTCGCTGCAGGGCTTGATCTTCACTCAGTCGGGACGGCGGGATTTGAACCCGCGACCCCCTGAACCCCATTCAGGTGCGCTACCGGGCTGCGCTACGTCCCGAACTTCTAGAGGCCGAGAGGCTGAGCGGCCGTCTTGATCCTCACGGCCCGCAAGTTACCCCGATCACACTCCATCCTCAACCTGATGCCCCGCACCTTGCACGACACCATGCGAGTCGCATGACCTCCGCACGCACTCCGTACACAGAACCTTGGGTTATCAGGCGGCATACCCCGTGCAAAGTCGCATGGCATGGTCACCTATCGCAAAGAGATGCACATCGGCGCAATCGTCGCGGTCGCGATGCTCGCGGCGCAGTCCCTAGCAGCCCAGGGCGGCGCGCAACAGCGACGCGCACCGCTCGCCGCCGTGTCTGCCGCCGCGTCTACAGACGCAGCCGGCACGACCGGCACCCTGACGCTCCAGTTGGCGGGCGAACTGCTGAAAACGCTCGCCGGCAAGTGGCGCTTTGAGGTGCGCTTCGCCGGCAACTTCACGGGCGCCCCCGACGGCTCCGGCACGCGCGTCTTCGCAGCCCTGTTCGACAGCCTGCGGCTCGAGTGGCGGGAAACGGTGGACTCCTCAAGCGCCAGTGCGCAAGGAATCATGGGGTTCGACCCCAACAACGGCCGCTTCTACAGCACCGCCGTGTACAGCTCGGGATCGGGTGTCGAGCTGCTCACGGGCTCGCTCGATATGGCCGAGCCCTTCGTTGCGTTCAACCCCGCCGTCGCCTGCCGCAGTCCCAGCGCCCGATTCAGCCAGCGCACGAGCGGCATCATCAAGGCGAAATCGCCTTCGAGGAGTTTGACCAAGCCCGGGCCGAGGACCTGCTTGTCGGTCAAGAGGCGACCGATCGTGAAGGATTGGTAGCGCAGCCACTGCGCCGCCGGATGATCCTCGGCGAATCCCCGCGGCATCCTCTTCAGCATCGCGCCATCGTCCAACCCACCGAAGCGGCGCGCCCGCGGATTCTCCACCACTTGCGCAAAGCCCCTGGCATCTTCAGCGATCGCGTCGCGAATCTTGTTCAAGGCCGGCCGCGGCGGCATCCAGATCCCCCCGCCGACGAAGGACTTGCCCGGTTGAAGGTGGAAGTACAGCCCGGCACTTCCCTCCTCGGCCTCGCCACCGACCTTGTGGCTCGCCCCCTGGTGCCGAAACCAGCACGCCGCGTGCGTCTTGTACGGCGACTTGTCCTTGGAGAACCGGATATCGCGATTGATCCGGAACATCGAGCGCTTCGGGTCGCCCGTGATCTCCGGCGCGAACCGCGCAAGCCGCACGTCCATCTCCTCGATCAGCGCACGCATCGGCGCGCGAACGTCGTTCTCGTAACTCGCGCGCTGCGCCTCGAACCACGGCTTGTTGTTGTGCCGGGCGAGGCCGCGCAGAAAGGCGAGCGAGGCGGGAGTGAACATGACGCAGAAACATGAGGCGGTGGAGAGAAACCGGTAGGGGCGCAGCATGCTGCGCCCCTACCCTAACGAACCTGCGCGCCGTATTCTCTCCCCCGCCCTCTCACCATCGACGGAGACACCATGCGTCTTCATCAGTATCTGCTGTTCCTCGCCACCACGGCGTTCGCCTGCCAGCCGGCCGACACCACGGCCAGCGCGAAGCAGGCAATTGACGCGAGCAATGCGCAATGGGCGAGGCTCACGAGCTCCGGCCACGCCGACTCGATCGCGGAGTTCTACGCGGTCGATGCCGTGGTGATGCCGCCGAACATGGCAACCATCCGCGGCAGGGATTCGATTCGCGCGTTCTTCGCCGTCATTAATACGATGAATCCGAAGCCGAATCTCACCCCGCGTGCCGTAGCGGTGATCGGCACCGGAGCGATCGCCGTCGAGACGGGTCGCTGGACCTGGACATTCCCAGCGGGCGCCCAACTGCCGGCGGGCATGCCGGCCGCCGACTCGGGGAAATACATCGTGCGCTGGGCCCAGCAGAACGGGAAATGGCTGATGGTGGAAGACATCTGGAACAGCGACACGAAGCCGCCCACCGCGCCGCCACCTCCTCCCGCCCCCGCCCGGCGGAGATAAGCCCGCTACACGAACGAAGCCCCGCAACGGTCATCCCGCTGCGGGGCTTCCTTTAATAGGGCGATCCAGCTAGGCGCTCTTTTTGGTCGGCCGCTCCTCCGAGCGCCGCTCCTCGCGCAGATGATTGACGGCGCTGCGCACGCTGTCCGTGATCTCCCGCTCCTGCCTGAGCGCCGCGATCACCGTCTCCGCCTGCTTGGTCTGGAACGCGAGCGCGCTCGCCTGGGTGACGGCTTGATCGAGTAGCGCCTTCTGGCCATGGAGACGCTCCAGCCCTGCCTGGACCTCCGCAAGCATCGCCTCCGCCCGCGCGAGCCGCTCTTCGGCTTGCTCGACCTGCCGCTTGCGGTGATCCAGCCCGTTGGCGGCGTCGTGCACGTGCGTGACCATACTGAGCACCGACTCCAACATCGCGCGCGTCTGGCCGACTTCCTCTCGCGCACTCGCGATGGACCGGACATCATCGGTGGTCTTCTCGGCGACTTCGTACAGGCGATGCATATCCGCCTGCATGGCGTCGACCGTAGCCTGGCGTTGGCCCATCTGCTCGAGCGCGCGCGTCAGTTGCGATTCGACCGCTTCCCACTTGGCGAGCCGTTCCTCGAATTGTGCCATCCGCTTCTGCGCGAAGCGCAGACCGCCGGCGCGATTGTCCAGCTCATCCACCGTGGCCGTCAACTCGAGGAGGCGGTTGCCTGCCGTCGTCACCGCGGTCCCCAGCTGTGACGAGCGTTCCTCGAGCTGCTGGGCGGCAGTAGCCGCTTGCTCGCGCAGCTGGGCCACGCGGTCCAGATGCTCCGTCGCCTTGTCCAGGGCGGCTTGGCGCAGCTCGAGCTCCTGACCGAGGGCGCGCGTGCGTTCCGCGAGTCCCTCGAGATTGTGGGAGCGCGATTCGAGCGACGCCACGCGCGTGTCCACTTCTCCGACGCGGCGCTCCGCGCGCTCGACGGTCGCCACCGCGGCCGGCACGAGCTTCTCGATCCGCGCCGCTTCGTCGGCGCGAGCCGCCAGCGCGGCGAAACGCTCATCCGCGCCCGACATGCGCGACAGCAGCTCGCGGCTGCGCTCGTCGAGCTGGGAGCCCAATGTCGTCAGCTCCGACAACCGCTTGTTGAGATCATCCACCATGCGACTGCGGGCTTCGATCTGGCCCATCGCCTGCGACAGGTGATCGGCTTCGCCGCGCACAGATTCAACGGTCGGCTTCAGATCCTCGATTGCGGCCAGCTCGACACGCAACGCCTTGATCTGGTCGGTGACGCCGGAGAGCCACGCCTTGGTTCCTGACTGCTGCTCGAGCACGCGGGCCATCTCGTCGGCGGCACCCTCCACCTGCTCCAGCGCGCCCCGGACCGATTCGTGCGTGCCCCTGAGCATCGCGACATCTTCCAGCGCCGCCCGCACGCTGGGGTGGGACTTCTCCAGTTGCGCCACCCGCTGCGTCATCTCTTCGACCGTGCTTCCCAATCGAGTGGTGCTGGTCTCCATGGCGCGCACGCGCTCGGCCTGCGTCCCGAGCAGCGCCACGTTCTCGGCGATGCTCTCGAGCTGCGCCGTCAGACCGTCGGCCTTGGAACGGACGTCGGTGATGCCGCGGCTCGATTCCTCCAGTGATTTGAAGCGCCCTTCGATGGCCGTGAGCGAGCCGCGGAGATCGACGATCCGCTGCCCGACCGCATCGAGCCCCTGGTTCTCGAGCTCGAAGCGCTTCACGGCGCGCTGCACGTCGTCGCGCAGCGCCGCCAGCCGAGCGCGCAGCTC
>QHUQ01000072.1 GCA_003221985.1 Gemmatimonadota bacterium
CCGATGCGAGCATCAACTTCGCCCTCGCCCAGTCACGTGCGATGCAGGTCGTCCCGCTCCACGTGCAGGTGCGGGACGCCGCCGGGCGCTGGCGCACGGTGATTCCCGACCTCGGCTTTCCGGCGGGCAAGAACAAGACGGTCATCGCGGATCTCACGGGGAAATTCTTGAGCGCCGATACCCGCGTGCGTATCCGCACCAACATGGAGATCTATTGGGACCGGGCGTTCGTGGCCGCCACGGCGTCGGCGAGCCCCGTGACCGTGACCACGCTCCCCCCCGTGACGGCCGATCTCCACTATCGCGGCTTCTCCCGCATGGACAGGAAGGGCGGGCGGTACGGGCCCCAGTGGTATGACTACGCCGACGTCTCGCGCGCGCCGGCCTGGGCGCCGATCGCGGGCGCGTTCACCCGCTACGGCGACGTCCTTCCGCTGCTCGATGCGTCGGACGATATGTACATCATCTTCGGCCCGGGAGACGAGGTCGCGCTCCAGTTCGACACCGCCGTCGCGCCGCCCGTGCCTCCGGGCTGGACACGCGACTTCGTTCTCTACACGGACGCCTGGATGAAGGACGCCGACTTGAATACGGCGGCCGGGGGCACGGTGGAGCCGCTGCCGTTCCACGGGATGTCGCGCTACCCCTACGCTGCCGACGAAACGTTCCCCGGCGACACCGCCCATCGTCGGTTCATCGAGACGTACAATACGCGGCGGGTGGGACGAGGGTCCTACAACCGGTAGCCGCGCTGCATGAGGGAGCGCCCCGAGGCCGCGTAGCCGTCCGGCCCGGGGAGGTGGAAGCTGAGCGAGTCGGCGAGGCGGTCGTAGATGTTGAACAGCACGCAAGCGTGGATCGCGTCCTCTATGGCCTCGTCGCTGACTCCGGCGGCGCGCAGCGGGGTGAGGTCGGCGGGGCGGACGTCGGCGGGCGCGAGCGTGAGCTTCTCGAGGAAGCCGAGCGTCGCGCGCAGCTTGGGGTCCAGGGGGGCGCTGCGCCAGTCCGCCAGCACCGCCGCGACCAGCTTGTCGTTCTTCTTTTCCTCCTTTAGGGCCAGCGACGCGACCGCGCCGTGAGCGCCCGTTCAGAACACACACTGGTTCAGGCGGGACGTGAACGCGGCGAACAGCTCCCGCTCGCCCACGCTCCACGGCGAGGGTCCGCGCATCACCGCTTGCGTCCAGTCGCACATCGGCCGGCCGAAGAGCTCCGGCCGGTAGAGCAGCGTCTTGACGACGTCGGGCACGCGACGCCCGCTCACCAGCCGGATGAGCATGAGCTTCAGCCGCTGCGGCAGGCGGTGACGGTGCTCGACCGCGCGCAGGCGCATCAGTCCGGTTCCTCGCCCCGCAGCGCGGCGAGCCCGCGCTCGAGCCGGCCCAGGGCGGCGCCGAGCGCCGCCGAGACGGTCACCTCGAAGAGGGCGTCGTCGGGGTGGCCGGCGCGCTGCAGCGCGCCGAGATCCTCGTCGGTCACGGTGTAGGCGTGCCGGGCGACCTTGTCGACGTAGCTGGCGAGGGCGGGAGGGACGTCGGCGGTGGTGCGGGCCAGGCGTTCGGAAGCGCCGCCCAGCCGTGCCGCGCGCGCGAGGACGGCGCGCCGCAGCTCGCTCGGGGTGTGGCCGGGATCGACTGTCGCGCTCGCGACCAAGCGCTCCGCGTAGGCCGCGTAGCGCCCGCCAAGATCGTGCATGGTCCTCAGTGGGGACGTTTCGAGCCGGTTAGAGTGTCACCATTGGGCGGGCTCGTCAAGAGGCGAGCCCCCTTGCGGGGTTTCCCGGCGAGGCGTATTTCCTAACCTTGCTCCGCGGGTAGTCGATAGACCACCTGTCAGAGGCACGCGAATGGCGCTGGGCCGTCAGCTTCTTGCCATGCTGCTCCTTGGTGCCAGCTTTCCGAGATCCGTTCTCGGCCAGGCTGACGTGAGCGGGCGCGTGCCTGCTCCCGAGCCGGTCTACTTGCTCATCCGCTCCGACGATGCGGGGATGACTCACAGCGTCAACATGGCGCTGCAACGACTGATGGACACCGGCCTGCCGGTCTCCGTGTCGGTCATGTTCGCGTGTCCCTGGTACCAGGAAACGGTTGAGATCCTCAAGCGGCATCCCGCGGTTGCCGTCGGCATTCATCTCACTTTGAACTCTGAGTGGAAGAATTACCGGTGGGGGCCGGTGACCGGTCGCGAGGCCGTCCCGACCCTCGTCGATGCCGATGGCTATTTCTTCCAGTCTGCCGACGCGCTGTATCGGAACCATCCCGATCTGCGAGAGATCGAGAAAGAGCTGCGGGCCCAGATCGCGCGCGCGCTCCGGTCCGGCGTCAAGATCGACTACGTCGACTACCACATGGGCACGGCGGTGCGCTACCCCGAGTTCCGTGACGTCACCGAGCGGCTCGCCCGCGAGCACGGCCTCGGCATGTCGGAGTATTTCGGCGAAACGGAGGACACGCCTCAGTACTGGGCGGCCCCGAGTCTGAAGGCGGACAGTCTGGTCGCGATGGTCGATCGCCTGCAGCCGGGGGTGAATCTCGTGGTCACGCACGTGGGGTTGGACGATCCCGAGCTGGGTGCGTTGCTGGATATGAACACCGACCAACCGCTGCCCGACATGAGCAAGAATCGGCAGGGGGAGTTGGATGCATTGACGTCGCAGCGATTCGCCGGGGCCGTCAAGGCCCGGAACGTCCGACTCATCACGTATCGCGAGCTGATTGCCAAGCATGGCCTCAACGCCATGCGCAGACCTGCAGAGTGAGGGCGCCCCCAAATGAACGACACGTCGCAGCGTAAGCGTTTTCTTCGTGGACTGGGGTTGGGTGTGGTGGCGGCACTGCTGGTGTGCGGAACGGCCGTGGCCCAGGAGACGCAAGTCTCCGGCAAGGTCACCACGCCGGAAGGCACGCCGATTCCGGGCGTGACCGTTCGCGTCCGGGGGACCAACATCGCCACCGTCACCGACGCGGAGGGGAGCTATTCCGTCGCCGCTCCCGCGAACGGGATCCGACATCACGGGCGCCGTCAGCAGCGTCGATATCGAGAGCGCGTCCAAACAGACGTCGACCAGCTCGTTGCAGCGGCTTGATGCTGCCGTGTCCGGGGTCACGGTCGCTAACAGCGGCTCGCCCGGCTCGCGCAGCACGGTCCGCATCCGGGGGATCACCTCGTTCCAGAACAATGATCCGCTCTACATCGTCGACGGCACCCCGGTGGAGGATTCCTATCTCAACTGGCTCAGTCCGGACGATATCGCCGAGATTCAGGTTTTGAAGGACGCCTCGTCGGCGTCGATTTACGGATCGCGGGCCAGTAATGGCGTGGTCGTCATCGAGACCAAGAAGGGAAGGCCCGGTCCGCGCTCCATGACGCTGGATGTCCGAACCGGGGTTTCGTCGCCGACCCACGGGTATGACGACTTCCTCATGCTGGATGCCCTGCAGTACTACCAGGTGGTGAAGCGCGGCTACATCAACGCGGGCGATACGATTCCAGACGCCGTCAAGGCGATCTACGGCGTCGATAAATTCGGCAACAACCCGTCGGTTCCCGCCTACATCTTTCCGAACAACGGGCACTCGCAGACCACGGATACGCTCGACCTGAGCACCTACGCCTACCCGGGACCCGGCAACAAGGGCACGACCCTGATCATGCCCGGGAGCGCCGGCACCAACTGGTTCAAGGCCGTGTTCAGTCCGGCGCAGGCGACGGACGCGAACCTGCGTGTCGCCGGCGGGGGTGCGGACAACGCCTACAACGCATCCTTCAATTTCCTCAATCAGGAAGGGACGGCGGCCTACAACCGGTTGCAGCGCGGGACCCTCCGCGTCAACACGGCGTTCACCGTCGCCAAATTCGTCATCGGGGAGAATGTCGCGCTGTCGCGCGAGCAGCACTTTGGCGGGATCCCGGGTGATGACGGCGGGGAAGACGGCATCCTGGGTAAGAATATCCTGTCGCAGCCGGTCGTCCCGGTGTACGACATCCGCGGCAACTTCGCCTCCGGGAAGGCCGTGAGCCTGGGGAATAACAGCAACCCGCTCGGGTACGCCTGGCAGCGCCAGTTCGATCGGAACACCAACGATCGGATTTTCGGGAATGTCTTTGCCGGTCTGCAGGTCATGAAGAGCCTGTCCGCGAAAACGCGGTTCGGATTCAACCTCTCTCAGGAATCGTTCCGCGGGTACAATCCGATCACACCGGAGAACTCCGAGCCGGGGTTGACCAATTCCATCGACGAGACCCAGCAGCAGACCACCGACTGGACGTGGAGTAACACGCTGAACTATTCCCGCGCGTTCGCGCGCCACAGCCTCAACGTGCTGGTGGGGCAGGAGGCGAACCAGGTCACGGATCGGTTCCTCTTCGGGCACATCGGTCAGCTCCTGGATACGGACCCGAGCAGCCGGTACATCAAGGATCAGCTCGCCGACCCGCAAACCAAGAACGACAGCAGCGCGGGCAGTCAGTCGAAGTTGCTGTCATTCTTCGGCAAGGCGGACTACAGTTTTGCCGAGAAATACTACCTCAGCGTCACGCTTCGTCGGGACGGCTCGTCCAAATTCGGGCCGGATCATCGGTGGGGCACATTCCCGGCGTTCAATGTGGGTTGGCGGCTGTCCCAGGAGCCGTTCATGGCCGGAAAGTTCTTTTCGAACGCCATGCTCCGGTTCGGGTGGGGGATGACGGGCAACCAGAACGTCCCCGCGGGCCGCATCATCAGCGAGTTCGGGGGCAGCGTGGGCGACGTCTTCTACGATATCGGCAACACCGGGGCGACGGTGGTCAAGGGATTCAGGCTGATCTCGATCGGCAACCCCGACTTGGAATGGGAAAAGAACAAGTCCACGAACGTGGGC
The DNA here is from genome assembly GCA_003221985.1 of Gemmatimonadota bacterium. The sequence continues at coordinate 4,860 of QHUQ01000072.1, forward strand.
GTGGACCTCGCGGCGTTCGAGAACAAGGGCACCCTCACCGTGGATGTCTACAAGAGAAAGACCGACAACCTGCTGTTCCCCGCAGCGGTCCCGGCCACGCGGGGGCAGGGATCTCCACCGATCGTCAACATCGGGGCGATGCAAAACACCGGCATCGATTTCTCCATCGGCTACCGGGGAACGCTGGGCCAAAAGACGTCGTGGAGCGCGACCTTCAACGGCAGTCATTACAAGAACAAGATCGTCCGGCTCGATAACGCGGGGACGCTGTCGTTCTTCGGTCCCAATCCCACGCGCCTCACGAACCACGTCATCAACCAGGTCGGTGAGCCGATCGGGGCGTTCTACGGGTACCAGGCGGACGGCTACTTCGCGAGCGCCGCGGAGATCGCGCAGCTCGACGCGGCCGCCGTCGCCGCCACGGGCGATCCAAACGCGAAGTACCAGGATGGGGAAGCGCCCGGCAGGCTCAAGTTCCGCGACGTCAACGGCGACGGGGTGGTGACCGGGGACGACTTCACCATCATCGGCAGTCCCCATCCGGACTTCACGGCCGGACTCGACCTTTCCGTGCGCCACGGCCCGTGGGACCTGAGCGTCACCGTATTCGGCACGTTCGGAAACCAGATCTTCGACGACCAGAAGGACTTCTACGTCTTCCGCGACTTCTCGACGAACGTCCGGAACGACCTGCTGACGAATTCCTGGTGCATGGCGGGGGACGAGGGGTGCACCAACCCCGGGGACCCGAATGCCAAGTACCCGAGAATCGACAACAACGACTCGTTCAGTCGGCAGGTCAGCAGCTACTATGTCGAGGATGGATCGTACGTCAGGCTGCGCATGCTGCAAATCGGGTTTACCGTGCCGCCCGCGTTGATCCGCTGGATCCCGGCTGCGCGCATCTACGTGCAGGCGGAAAACCTGTTCACCATCACCGGCTACCCGGGTCTCGATCCGGCGCTGCCGGCGGCGGGTGGCGCCACGGGGCAGGGGCGGTCGGGCGAGGACATCAGGGATCAGTATCGCGGTGTCGACCGGGGGTCGTACCCCAGCAGTCGCACGTTCACCGTCGGAATCAGCACCAGTTTCTAGGACTTCGTCTCTTTCGGGGAAGGGAAGACGATGAACACGCTACATTGGCACAGACTGCTCGTCGGGACGGGGCTCCTGGTTCTGCTGGGGGGCATCACCTACAGCTGCAAGGATTTCCTGGACGTGCCCCCCCAAGGGGCGCTGGATTCGAAGACGCTCACGAACAGCATCGGGGTCGAAGGCACCCTCATCGCCGCGTACCGGGGCCTCGATTGCACGAATTCGACCAACGCCAACTGGGGCTGCGCCGCGAGCAACTGGGTGTGGGGCAGCGTGCCGAGCGACGATGCCTACAAGGGGTCGGAGGCGACCGACCAACCCGGCGTCACCGACATCGAGCTGTACAACTGGACCACGGGCTCCGCCGACGACTACCTGAACGATAAGTGGAGCGCCGTCTACGAAGGCGTCTTCCGCAGCAACGCGACGCTGCGCCTGTTGCGGCGGGTGCGGACCGAAAAGCCGAAGGAGATCGACGACGCCACCGCCCACAGCATCGAAGGCGAGGCCCTGTTCCTCCGCGCGCACTATCACTTCGAAGGCATGCGGTTGTGGGGGACGATTCCGTACTACTTCGAGAACGACACCCTGGATTTCAAAAAGACGAATGTCGGCGTGAACGACACAACCTTGATCCTCGCCGACCTGGACTCCGCGAGCAAGTTGTTGCCGGCGACGCCCCGCAACGACGAGAAGGGACGAGCCACCAAGTGGACGGCCCTGGCGTACAAGGGCAAGGTGCAGGTGTACGCCCACGACTATGCGGGCGCGATCACGACCCTGAACGCGGTCGTGGCGAGTGGCGTCTTCGGACTGGAAACGAGCTTCGATCACGTCTGGACCGGGTTCCAGCAGTTTGCCGACGGCCCGGAGACCATCCTGGCCTACCAGGCATCGGCGAATGACGGCGAGCCGGATGGGAACAACGCGAACTACGGCGAACGCCTGAATTTCCCGCATTCCGACAGCCCGTTCGGGTGCTGCGGCTTTCACCAGCCGTCACAAAACCTGGTCAATACGTTCGTCGTGGACGACAGCGGCCTGCCGAAGGCGTTGACGAACCCGGCGTGGAACGCGAGAAACACCAATTATGTGGCGTCGGTCAACGACACGCTCGACCCGCGAGTCGACTGGACGGTCGGCCGGGATAGCGTGCCGTACAAGGACTGGGGACTCCATCTGCCGAAGTGGATCAGGGCTCCGGGCTACGGCGGTCTGTACAGTCCCAAGAAGAACATCCACGAGAAGGCCAGTGGCGCCGAGAGCAAGGTGGGGTGGGCACCGGCGCAGCTGAATTCGGTGCACATCCATATCTACCGGTATGCGGATCTGCTCTTGTTGCTGGCCGAAGCGAACATCGAACAAGGGAATGTCGACGCGGCCAGGCTCCTCG
>QHUQ01000073.1 GCA_003221985.1 Gemmatimonadota bacterium
CCGGCATACCGCGTCGGCCTCACGCAGCAGTTTCCCATCTTCGGCCAGCGCGGGTTGCGTCGTCGCGCAGCAAGCAGCGAGGCCAAGGTGGCGGCCTACGACTTCGAAACCGTGCGACTCGATTTGCTGCGCGACGTGCGTGAGGCTTACTTCGACTACTACCGCGTGTGCCGGAGCCAGGAAACCAATCGCGAGCTGGTCCAGCTCATGAGGGAGTCGCGGAGAGTCGCATTGGCCAAGTACTCGGCGGGCACGGTCGGTCAGACCGATCCGCTGCAAGCCGAGACCGAACTCGCGATGCTGGAGCACGACGGCGTCGTCCTCAGGCAGCAGCGCCGGATGATCCTCGCGCGTTTGCGGGCGCTGCTCCACCTGCCGCAGAGCACGGCGCTGGCCGAGCCGCCACGCGACCTGCCCTTGCCCGAGGCGCCCGACACCAGAGAGTGGCTGAGCGCCCTGGTGACGCCCAGGTGGCCGGAACTCGCCGCCGCTGACGCGAGCGTCAAGGCTCGTCAGGCGAGCATTACTCTCGTACACCGGGAGCGGTTACCCGGACTCGGGCTCGGCGCCGCCTACGACCGATTCTGGAGTGAGACCGAACTCCGTGCCACGGTCGGGGTGTCCCTCAACCTGCCGCTCTACTTCGGGCGACTCGCATCTCGGGAGCGAGAGGCACAGGCGGCGCTGTCGAAGGCCGAGGCCGAGCGACTGGCGGTTCGCGACCGTATTGAGCAGCGGATCGAAGAAGCGTCGGCTTCGCTGGGACTCTCTCTGCACGATGTCGAGATCATGCGAGACGCTGTCGTCCCGGCGAGCGAGCGCTCACTGAAGGCGATCCGTGCCGCCTACGAGGGCGGCAGGAGCGACTTCCTCGCCTTGCTGAACTCAACGCGCGATCTGTCCCGGGCGAGGCTGGAGCTCTACGAGGCGCAGGTCATGGCACATCACGCACAGGCCGAGCTGCAGCGGGCGCTCGCCGCCGACGCGGTCTCGCCCGACCGGGAGGATCAGCGATGAATACCCGAGCACGCACGAAATCCGCCGCGCTTCTCGTGTTCGCCCTGCTCTCCGTGGGGTCCCTGTGGCTGCTCGCCTCCTGTCAGAAGCGGAATGGCGGAGCGGAAGGCGCGGGCAAGGCACCGCTGCAGCCGGTCGGTGGACTCCAAGTCGGCGTAGCCAATACGCCCGACCCGCCTCATTCCGGCGACAACGCCCTGATCATCGTCGTTCGCGACGCCGCCGGCAAAGCGGTGCGGGGCGCCGCGGTGGACGCCGTGGTGAGCATGCCCGCCATGGGCGCGATGCCGTACATGGAGAGTCGCGGCAAGGTCAAAGAGGTGAAGCCGGGCGTCTACCGCGCGGAATACGGCCTGGCGATGAATGGCGAGTGGGACGTGAACGTTCGCGTCCGGCCCAAGGGTGGTGCAGCCGTCGAAGCGGCGTACCGGCTCAGCACGAGCACTCCTGGGCTCGCGTTCGCCGGTGGTACGCCATCTGCGGGGCGCGATAAGGCGGTCGAGGGCATGCCCGGAATGTCCGGCATGTCAGGAATGTCGGGAATGCCGGCGACCGGGTCGTCTCAGGAACAGGCAGGACCTGGAGCGGGGATGGAGTCGGCTCCAGGAACGATCACCATCGACGCTGCCCGCCGGCAGGAAATCGGCATTCGCACCGCGCCGGCCCAGATCAGGAACCTCTCGGCTACCGTGCGCGCGGTCGGGCGAGTCGCGTACGACGAGACACGACAGACGGAGGTGACGCTCAAGTTTTCGGGCTATGTGCGCGACCTGCGCGTGGATTTTACGGGCCGGCCGGTGCACGCCGGCGAGGTGTTGTTCACCGCCTACAGCCCGGAGCTTTGGTCGGCGCAGAAGGAATACATCGAAGCCCTGTGGGTCGCGGGTGACTCGAGCGTGGTGGTCCCGGCTCCGCCCGAAACCGAGCTCGCGATGGCGGCTCGCCGGCGTCTCGAGCTGTGGGACATCACGCCTGGCGAGATTCAGCAGATCGCGCGCGAGGGCAAACCACGCGAGGCGCTCCCGATCGTCGCTCCCGTGGGTGGAGTCGTGACCGAGAAGAACATTGCCCGCGGCAGCGCCTTCACGGCCGGGCAGGTGCTCTACAAGATCGCGCCGCTCGATCCGGCGTGGGTCCTCGCGAGCGTTTATCAGGTCGACCTGCCGCTACTGCGCGTCGGGATGGCGGCGAGCCTGACGAACCCCTACCTCGATGAGCGCTCGCGCCACGGCCGCGTTTCGTTCATTTCCCCTGCGCTTCAGGCGGAGACGCGTACCGGGCAGGTGCGGGTCGAGGTCCCCAACCCCCGAGGGGATCTCAAGCCCGGGATGTTCGTGAACGTCGAGCTCGAGGTCGCCCTCGGGAAGCGGCTAGCGGTGCCGGAGAGCGCGGTGCTGCCGACGGGGGAGCGACGCGTGGTCTTCGTCGATGTCGGCAACGGTCGCCTGGCGCCACGAGAGGTGCAGCTTGGCGCCCGGGCCGGCGACTACTTCGAGGTGCTCTCGGGCTTGAAGCCCGGTGAGGTCGTCGTGACCTCGGGCAACTTCCTCGTCGCCGCCGAAAGCAAGCTCAAGTCGGCCGCGCAGAAATGGTAAGCGCACCATGATCGAACGCGTGATTGGCTGGTGCGCCAAGAACCGGGCCCTGACCCTGGGCGGGATCTTGATCGCGGCGGGCTTCGGCATCTACGCCGCGCTGCATACCTCGCTCGATGCCATCCCCGACCTATCCGACACCCAGGTCATCATCTCGACCGAGTGGGCCGGGCGGAGCCCGGATCTGGTCGAAGATCAGATCACATATCCGATCGTAACGGCGCTCCGTGCTGCCCCCGGCGTGCAATACGTGCGTGGCCTGTCGATGCTGGGGGACTCCTTCGTCTACGTGGTGTTCAAGGACGGCGTCGATCTCTACTGGGCGAGGAGCCGGGTGCTCGAGTACCTCGCCTCGATCCGCGGCAAGCTCCCCGAGGGCGTCAACCCCACGCTCGGACCCGACGCCACCGCAGTGGGCTGGGTGTTCGAGTACGCCCTCGTCGATACGACCGGGCGGCACGACCTCTCGCAACTGCGCTCCTTCCAGGACTGGACGCTGCGCTACTGGCTGCAGGGCGTCGATGGCGTGGCGGAAGTCGCTTCGGTGGGCGGATTCGTTCGCCAGTATCAGGTGGATCTCGATCCGGACCGGTTGCTCGCGTACAACGTCCCGATCGGGACCGTCGCCGAAGCGATCCGCCGCTCAAACAATGAAGTGGGGGGCGGCGTGATCGAGGTCGCCGAGCACGAAAATGCCGTGCGCGGACGCGGGTACATCCACAGCCTCGCAGATCTCGAGAGCATCCCGGTCAAGGTGAGCGCCGACGGCACCCCGGTCACGCTCCGCGATCTAGGGCAGGTGCACCTGGGTCCCGAGCAGCGCCGTGGCCTGGCCGAGCTCAACGGCCAGGGGGAGGTCGTGGGTGGCATCGTCATCATGCGCCAGCGCCAGAACGCCCTGAACGTGATCGAGGGCCTGAAGCGCCGGCTCCGCGAAGTGCAGGGTTCGCTGCCGCCGGGCGTGCGCGTGGTGGTCACTTACGATCGTTCGGAGCTGATCCAGCGCGCCGTGCACACGCTCCGGCACGAGCTGCTGCAGGAGATGCTCATCGTCAGCGCGGTCATTGTCCTCTTCCTGTTCCACTTCCGTAGCGCCTTGATCCCCATCCTCACGCTTCCGATTGCGGTCGTGCTCGCCTTCATCCCGATGGCGCGGATGGGCCTCACCGCGAACATCATGTCGCTGGGCGGCATCGCGGTCGCGATCGGCGCGATGGTGGACGCCTCGATCATCATGGTCGAGAACGTCCACAAGAAGCTCGAGGCGTGGGAGGCCGGTGGGCGTCAAGGCGCGCGCGATGATGCGATCGTCCACGCCTTGAAGGAAGTCGGCCGGCCGATCTTCTTCGCGTTGCTGGTGATCACCGTCTCGTTCCTGCCGATCTTCACGCTCGAAGCCACGGAAGGTCGCCTCTTCAAACCGCTGGCATTCACCAAGACCTTCTCGATGGCGTTCGCGGCGCTCCTGGCGGTGACGCTCACGCCGGCGCTGGCGGCGTGGTTCATTCGCGGCCGCATTCGCGCGGAGAGCGAGCATCCGGTGTCTCACTTGCTGGTCCGGTGGTACGCACTGGTCGTGCGCCTCGCGGTTCGACGGCGTCGCTGGGTGGTCTTTGGCGCTGTGCTGCTGCTTCTGTCGACCATCCCCGTGTTCCTGCGCCTGGGCAGCGAGTTCATGCCGCCGTTGAACGAGGGCACGTTGCTCTACATGCCTACCGCGCCACCCGGGATGTCCGACACGGAAGCGAGCTCAGTGCTCCAGCAAATGGATCGCCGGCTTCGAAGCGTGCCGGAGGTGGAGACGGTCTTCGGCAAGATCGGCCGGGCCAAGACGGCCACCGATCCAGCGCCGCTCTCGATGGTG
>QHUQ01000124.1 GCA_003221985.1 Gemmatimonadota bacterium
ACGCCGGAAGAGATCGCCGACGCGACGAAACTGTCGCTCGAGGTCGTGCAGTCGCTCGCCGCGCTCAACACGGGCGACGTGCGGCTCGACGCGCCGCTCGACCCCGACGGCGATCGCTCCCTGATCGAGCGCTTCATCGCCGAGGATCTGCCGGACACGGAAGATCAGGCGATGGACCGCTTCCTGTCGGACGAGATCGAGCAGGCGCTCAACACCCTGCAGCGGCGTGATGCGAAGGTGCTCCGTCTGTACTTCGGTTTGGACGGCGGCCGGGAGCACACGCTGGAAGAGATCGGCGGGATGCTGGGGGTGACTCGCGAGCGCGTGCGCCAGCTGCGCGACCGTGCATTGAAGCGGCTGCGCGATGGCGATGTCGGCAAGGCGCTGGCGAGCTTCGCGGCGTAAAACTACTAGACGTCTAGACGTGTAGGTGGTGGAATGGTAGGGGCGCAGCATGCTGCGCCCCTTCTGTTTTTGGTCTAGTTTTTCCCCCGTGATTCAATCCATAGGCCGGCGCTCCATCTCCGCCGTCGAGTCCGTCGGCCGGGTGGGCTACTTCGTGACGGACATGGTGCGTGCCCTGCCCGACATCGGGACATGGCTGCGGCCGCTCATCGTCCAGATGCGGCGCGTCGGCGTGGATTCGCTGCCGGTCGCGCTCTTCATCGCCGCCTTCACCGGCGTCGTGCTCGCCCTGCAGGCCTCGTATACCTTCACCGGCGCGGTCCCGCTCTACTTCGTGGGGACACTGGTGGGCAAGACGATGATGCTGGAGCTCGGCCCGGTGCTGGCCGGCCTCGCCCTCGCCGGCAGGGTGGGGGCGAGCATGGCTGCAGAGCTGGGCACCATGACGGTCACCGAGCAGGTCGATGCGCTCGAGACCCTCGCCTACGACCCGCAGAGCTATCTCGTGCTCCCGCGCGTGCTCGCGGGCACGCTCATGTTTCCGGTGATCGTGGCCTTCGCGATCGCCACCGGCATCATCACCGGGTGGCTCACGAGCCTCGTGCTGCTCGACCTGTCCACGCCCGATTTCATCAAGGGACTCAAGCTGTTTTATCTGTTCAAGGACATCTGGTTCGGGCTGCTGAAGAGCGCCAGCTTCGGATTCACGATCACGCTCGTCGGCTGCGTCGTCGGGCTGTCGACGCGGGGCGGGGCGGAAGGCGTCGGCCGCAGCACCACCCGGACGGTGGTGTACTCGGCCATCCTGATCCTGGTGCTCGATGCCTTCTGGGCGGTGGTCCTGCTGTGATCGAATTCCAGGACCTCCACAAGGCATTCGACGACAAGCAGGTCCTCCAGGGATTGTCACTCGAGATTCGGGATGCCGAAACGGTCGTCATCATCGGTTATTCAGGGACCGGCAAGAGCGTGGCCCTGAAGCACATCGTCGGCCTGTTGCACCCCGATGCGGGCGACGTCATCGTTGACGGCCTGGCCGTCAGCACGCTCGATCGCGACGGGCTCACCGCGCTGCGTCAGCGCATCGGCTATGTCTTCCAGTTCGCGGCGCTGTTCGACTCGCTGAGCGTGGCCGACAACCTCGCCCTGGGTCTGCGGCGCCGGGGCCTGGGGGACGAGGAGATCGAGGAACGGGTGCGCGAAGCGCTGGCGCTGGTGGATCTTTCGGGGACCGGCGAGCAGATGCCGGCCGAGCTGTCGGGAGGCATGCGCAAGCGGGTCGGCATCGCGCGGGCGATCGCACTCCGGCCGCGCTACATCCTCTATGACGAGCCGACCACGGGACTCGATCCGGTGACGTCCGCGGTGATCGACCGGCTCATGGTGCGAACGCGTGAGCACCTCGGCGTGACGGGAGTCGTCGTGACGCACGACATGCGCAGCGCCTACACCGTCGGTGACCGGATCGCGATGCTGTACGAAGGGCGTATCCGGCAGGTGGGCAGCGTCGAGGAAATCCAGGGGACGGAGGATCCCGTCGTGCGCCAGTTCATCGAGGGGCGGGCCGAGTGAAGCGCGAGAACGAGTTTGCCGTCGGCGTCGTTGTCATCGCCGCGCTCGCGCTGGTCGTGGGTGGTGCGCTGTGGCTCTCCGGCGCGCACCTCGGGAAGACGGAGGCGGTGTATGTCGCCCGCTTCCGGACCGTCGGGGGCCTCGGGGCGGGAAGCCCGGTCGTGCTGCGCGGCGTCCGTGTCGGGCGCATCGAATCGATTCGGCTGGCTCCGGGAAACTGGGTGGAGGCCGATCTCAAGATTTACGCGGGCGTCACGCCGCCCGCGAAGCCGGCGGTCATCGCCGCCTCGGCGTCGTTGTTCGGCGAGTGGGCGGCGACATTGATTTCGAGCGAACCACCGCCTGTCGATCCCAACATTCGGCAGGCGCTCGCAGAAGCCGAGGCGGTGGGCGGCGGCAAGTGGCCGGGCGCCACGCTCCCCGACATCGGCCAGCTCACCGCGCAGGCCAGCCGCATCGCGACCGACATCGGAACGGTCGCGGCGCGAGTGCAGAGCGCGTTCGATACGCAGGCGGTGATGGACCTGCGCCGCTCGATCCATGACTTCGGTCAGGTGGCCGATCGGCTGGTGCGCGTGACGAATGAGCAGGCGGACGTCATCGGCGACGTCGGCTCCAACCTGCAACACGGCTCAGACGCGTTGGCTCGTGCCGCCACGGACCTGAGGACGACGCTGGGCCGGGTGGATACGGCGACCAATCAGGGACAGCTCGCGACTATCCTCAATAACACGGCTGCCACCAGTACCGATTTGCGCAGCGCGTCACAGGACTTCCGCCAGCTCATGGCGGCGGCGAACCGGAATCAGGAGAGCCTCGTGCGGGTGCTGCAGAACGCCGACACCATCTTCTCGCGTATCTCGAACCGCAGCGGCACGCTCGGCCTGCTCGTCGCCGATTCGGCGCTCTATCGCGAGACGACGCTCACGATGATCCAATTACGGCAATTGCTGTCCGATATTCAGGCGAATCCGCGGAAGTATTTCACGTTCTCTGTCTTCTAACAAATGCGAAATGCGGAATGCGGAATGCGAAGTCTCAAGGCGAGTTCGTGCGCTTCGGTCGGGCACGGTGTTCTCTTGAGTAATTCCGCATTTCGCATTCCGCATTTCGCATTCAAATGACCCGTCGCCGGGGGAAGGCCCCCAAGCCACAAGCCCGCGCCCAGCGCGAAACCAGCGCCGGGGGCGTCGTTTTCCGGCGCGGCCCTCCCCCCGACGGGCAGGTGCGCTTTCTCTTGATTCGCGACTCGTACAAGAACTGGGGATTCCCCAAGGGGCACCTCGAGCCGGGGGAGCCGCCGGCCGAAGCCGCCCGGCGGGAAGTCACCGAGGAGACCGGCCTGCAGGATCTGGTGCTGCACGGCCCGATCAAGGTGATCGACTGGTATTTCCGGTTCCGTGGCAAGACCGTCCACAAGTACTGTCACTTTTTTCTGTTCGAGTCGCGGCGCGGCGATCCGGTGCCGGAGGAAGGCGAAGGCATCACCGCCTGCGTCTGGCACCCGTTCGACGACGCGCGGCAGACGGTGAGCTACGACAACGCCCGCGAGGTGCTGCAACAGGCCGCGGAGATGCAACAGGCGCTGGTGCAGACATGAGCGGCGCCGGCGCCGCCGCCTATCCCGTCGTCCCGGTGTTCCATCCCCGCCGCGACGCGCGCCGGGCGGTGAAGCGCGGCTATCCGCGCGGCGCCGGCAGCGTGCGCTTGTGTCGCAGCATCCAGGCGGTGGAGCGGCTCCTCGACCAACGGCTCGTCGACGCCGTTGTGCTGGACGTGCGCCATTGCGATGGTGAGGGACTGGCCCTGCCGGCGCGCTTTCCGCGCATTCCGATGTATGCGCTGTGCGCGGTGCGACCCGATGATGGCGTCCTGCTCGCCTCCTGCCGGGATGCCGGCTTCACCGGCGTGCTGGTCGAGGGCGTCGACAACGCCGTCGCCGGCGAATGGATCGCCGCTCGCACCGCGCAGGTTGCCCGGCGGTTGGCCCTCGCGGACGCGCCACGGCTCTTGCGACTCACAGACCGCTTGCAACTCGCGGCTTGGGAAGAGGTCCTGCGCCGGGCCGGCACGCCGACCAAGACGGGGCACGTCGCCCAGGCGCTGCGCATCACGCGGGAGCATCTGTCGCGCGAGTTCGGGGCAGGAGGGGCGCCGAATCTCAAGCGCGTCATCGATCTCGCCCGCGCCGCCTGCGCCGCGGACCTGCTCGGCAACCCGGGGTACTCGGTGCGTTGCGTCGTGCGGATACTGGGCTACGCCTCACCCAGCCATTTGGCGGGCGCGGCTCGTCGGGTTGCGGGGGCGACACCGCAGGAACTTCGTGAGCTCGGTCCGCGGGGTGTTTTGACGAGGTTTCTGAAAGGTCGGACGAGGTCACGGGTGTAGGAGCCCGAGTGGTTGGGTGTAGGGGCGCAGCATGCTGCGCCCCTACATGACACATTTCGACGTCGTTGCAGCACCTCGTGCCTTGTGATATTTTTCACAATCTCTCAACCGGTATCCCCATGGCCACCGATTCCATCCTGCGTCCCGGCGAGCTGAAGAACCTCCTCCTGAAGGAAATCCAGGCCGCCGACCTGGCGGACATCGACGTCCGGGAAGTCGGCACGGTGTTGGAGGTGAAGGACGGCATCGCCCGGATTTACGGGCTGACGTCCGCCATGGCGGGCGAGATGCTCGAGTTCACGGTCTCCGCCTCGGGCGAGAAGATCACCGGCCTCGCGCTGAACCTCGAGGAAGACAACATCGGCGCCGTGATCTTCGGGGACTACCTGCAGCTGCGCGAGGGGGACGAGGTGCGCCGCACCGCGCGCGTACTCGAGGTGCCCGTCGGCCCGGCGATGGTCGGGCGGGTGGTCGACGCGCTGGGGCGACCGGTCGACGGGCTCGGCCCGATCCACACGACCAAGAGCCGCAAGGTCGAGATCGTGGCCCCCGGAATCATCAAGCGCCAGCCGGTGAAGGAGCCGCTGCAGACGGGCGTGAAGGCGATCGACTCCATGATTCCCATCGGGCGCGGCCAGCGCGAGCTGATCATCGGCGACCGCGGGACGGGCAAGACCGCTATCGCGATCGACACGATCATCAATCAGAAGGGGCAGGGCGTCATCTGCGTCTACGTGGCGATCGGCCAGAAGAACTCCACCGTCGCGGGCGTGGTCGAGCGGCTGAAGGAGCACGACGCGATGGAGTACACCATCGTCGTCGTCGCCTCCGCGTCGGAGCCCGCGCCGATGCAGTACATCGCCCCGTACTCGGGCTGCACGATGGCCGAGTACTTCATGTACGATGAGAAAAAGGCGACGCTGTGCGTGTACGACGACCTGTCCAAGCAGGCCGCGGCGTATCGCCAGTTGTCGCTGGTGTTGCGGCGTCCCCCCGGGCGCGAAGCCTATCCGGGCGACGTCTTCTATCTCCACAGCCGCCTGCTCGAGCGCGCCGCGAAGCTTTCCGACGAGATGGGCGGCGGCTCGCTGACGGCGCTGCCGATCATCGAGACGCAGGCCGGCGACGTGTCCGCGTATATCCCGACGAACGTCATCTCGATCACCGACGGGCAGATCTTTCTCGAGACCGATCTCTTCTACTCGAACGTGCGACCGGCCGTCAACGCCGGCATCTCCGTGAGCCGCGTGGGTGGCAACGCGCAGATCAAGGCGATGAAGCAGGTCGCCGGGCGCCTGCGCCTCGACCTCGCGCAGTACCGCGAGCTCGAGGCGTTCGCGCAGTTCGGCTCCGAGCTCGATCCGGCGACGCAGCGGCAGCTCGCCCGCGGCGCGCGCGTCGTGGAGGTGCTGAAGCAGCCGCAGTACCAGCCGATGCCGGTCGATCAGCAGGTGATCGTCATCTTCGCGGTGACGAACGGGCTGATCGACGACGTCGACGTACCGAAGATCAAGGAGTGGGAGAAAGGGCTGCTCGAGTTCATGGCGGCACAGCATCCCGAGATTGCGGACGAGATCCGCACGCGCCGCACGCTCTCCGACGACCTGAGCGGGCGGCTGCGCAAGGCGATCGAGGAGTACAAGGCGCTCTAATGGCGAAGCCCCGCGAGCTGAAGCGGCGCATCCGCTCGGTGCAGAACACGAAGAAGATCACCAAGACGATGGAGCTCGTCTCCACGTCGAAGCTGAAGCGCGCCCAGGATCGCGTGGTGGGCGCGCGCCCGTACGCGCAGGCGCTCGCCGAGGTGATCGGCGAGTTGTACGCGCCGGAGCTGGCCGAGCGGTTTCCCCTGCTGCGCCAGCCTGGCCACACGGGGCGCGGCGCGGGCGTGCGTCGCTCCGCATTGCTGCTGATCACCTCGAACCGCGGGCTGTGCGGCGCGTTCAACTCGAACTTGATTCGCGAGGCGCGGCGGCGGTTGGAGGAGCTCGAGGCGCAGGACACCCACACCGAGCTGCATCTCGTCGGGAAGAAAGGCGTCGGCTACTTCAAGTTCACCAAGCGCACTATCGCGTCCCAACGCGTCGACATCGGCGACCGCCCGACGCTCGAGCACGCGGCCCAACTCGCCAAGCCGCTGATGGACCGCTTCTCGGCCGGCGATCTGGACGCGGTGGACATCGTCTTCGCGAAGTTCAACAGCGCGGTGTCGACGCCGCCGACGACGTTGCGGGTGCTGCCCGTGACACCACCGGCGGCGAAGGGCGGCGAGGGGCGGCGAAGGGCGGTGAACTACATTCTCAAACCCTCCGCCGAGGAAATCCTCGACGAGCTGCTTCCTCTCTACGTGCAGAACCAATTCTATCGCGCGCTCGTCGAGACGGCCGCCGCCGAGCACGGCGCGCGGCGCACGGCGATGAAGAATGCGACCGATGCCGGCAGCGACATGCTCACCATCCTGCAGCGCACGTTTAATCGAGCCCGTCAGGCTCAGATTACTCAGGAACTCGCGGAGATCGTGGGCGGGGCTGAGGCCCTCAAAGGCTAGGAGCTATGGCAAAAGAGAACAAGCACAGTATTGGGAAAGTGGTGCAGGTCATCGGCCCCGTCCTCGACGTCGAGTTCGAGCCGGAGCAGCTGCCCGAGCTCTACAACGCCGTCACGGTGAAGATCGACTCAGGCCAGCTCGTGGCCGAAGTCGAACAGCACATCGGCCGCAACCAGGTCCGCGCGGTCGCCATGAGCTCCACCGACGGCATCGTGCGCGGCATGGAAGTCGTCGACACGGGCCAGCCCATCACGGTCCCCGTCGGCAAGCCCGCGCTGGGGAGGATTCTGAACGTGATCGGCGAGCCGGTGGACGAGGGCGCGCCGATTCCCAAGGATGCCGAGCGCTGGCCCATTCACCGCGGCTCGCCCGCGTTCGTCGATCTCGAGCCCAAGACGCAAGTGTTCGAGACCGGTATCAAAGTCATCGACTTGATCGCCCCGTTCGTGAAGGGCGGCAAGATCGGATTGTTCGGTGGCGCCGGCGTGGGCAAGACCGTCGTCATTCAGGAGCTGATCAACAACGTCGCCAAGGCGCACGGCGGGAAGTCGGTGTTCTGCGGCGTAGGCGAGCGGACACGCGAGGGCAACGATCTCTACCTCGAGTTCCGCGAGGCGCACATCCTCGAGAACGTCGCGCTCATCTACGGCCAGATGAACGAGCCGCCGGGCGCGCGGCTGCGCGTCGGGCTGTCGGGGCTCACCGTCGCCGAATACTTCCGCGACGTCGAAGGCCAGGACGTGCTCGTCTTCATCGACAACATCTTCCGGTTCACGCAGGCCGGGTCCGAAGTATCCGCGCTGCTGGGCAGAATGCCGTCAGCCGTCGGCTATCAGCCGACCCTGGCGACGGAGATGGGGGAATTGCAGGAGCGCATCACGTCGACGAAGAAAGGCTCGATCACCTCGGTGCAGGCGATTTACGTGCCCGCGGACGATTTAACCGATCCGGCGCCCGCGACCGCATTCTCCCATCTCGATGCCACCGTCGTGTTGGACCGCGCAATTGTCGAGCTGGGCATCTATCCCGCGGTGAACCCGCTGTCCTCGTCGAGCCGCATTCTCGATGCACAGTACCTCGGCGAGCGCCATTACAATGTCGCCGTCGAGGTGCAGCGCATTCTGCAGCGCTATAAGGATCTGCAGGACATCATCGCGATTCTGGGCATGGACGAGCTGTCGGAGGAGGACAAGCTGCTCGTCGGGCGGGCCCGGCGCGTGCAGCGCTTCCTGTCGCAGCCGTTCTTCGTGGCCTCGCAGTTCACGGGGCTGGAAGGGAAGTACGTGAAGCTCGAGGATACGATCGCCTCGTTCGAGCGGGTCGTCTCCGGCGAGTTCGACCAGCTGCCCGAGCAGGCCTTTTACATGCAGGGCGGGATCGAGGACGTGGTGGCGCAGGCCAAGAAAATGGCGTCGGCCTGATGCACGTATCGGTCATTTCAGCCGAGCGCTCGGTTTTCGAGGGCGAGGCGGATGCCGTCGTGGCGCCCGCCTATGACGGATTGGTGGGAATTCTTCCGCGCCACGCGCCCTTTATGACCCTGTTGGGCAACGGAATCGTGAAAGTCAGCCGGTCAGGGGATTTCACCAGATTGCGCGTCGAAGGGGGGTTTCTCCAAGTGGCCGGGGACAGGGTCCATGTCGTTGCCCGGAAGGCGAGTACGGCGGACTATTGACTTCTGCAACACTTTTTCCAACCGTAGACCCGGCTAGTTAGCCCTGTTTACGGCACCTCTCGGTTCTGTGTCGTCTTGTGCAGCACTTCTCTCCTAGGAGGCGGGACATGAAGCGTATTACGCTGGCAGTGTTGGCAGCGGCGGGGTTTACCATGGCAATGGCCACGCCGGCTGTCGCGCAGAGCGGAACGACGCTCGGCGTAGGTGTGGGACTCACGTTGCCCATGGGCGACTACAAGGACACGAACGTTTGGGGCGATAAGGCGGGCTTCCATTTCGGCGTCGGCGCCGGCTTCGCGCTCGGGAGCGCGCCGGTACGCGCCCGCGTCGAGCTAAGTTACTCGCAGACGAAACACGATGGTTTTGACGGCAATACGAAACTGCTCGGTGGAATGGTGAGCTTGGTGTATCCCTTCCAGACCGCCGGCAGTATCAAGCCGTACATCTTGGCTGGCGTGGGCGTCAACAGGATCAAGGAGAGCGTTCTCGATTCGTCCGAGACGAAAGTCGGCTTCGGTGGCGGCGCTGGTGTCCGCTTCCCCATGAGCTCGATGAGTGTCTTCGTGGAGGCTCGGTATCTGACGACCGGGAAGGCTTTTGGCATAGCGAAGTTCTCGCGGCTCCCCATCACGGTTGGCGTGCAGTTCCCGCTCGGCGCCAAGAAGTAGGTTTCGGCAGGTTGTAAGACGACCTCACGCGGCGTGAGCCGCGTCACGCGGTCGCGCGTAAACGGTGGCCCGTCAGCACTCTAGCTGACGGGCCATCGAGTTTTCTGACGGGCGCACGCTTGACAGAGAATGACGTCGTTCTTAACGATGTGGCGGTTTTCACCACCCCAACTGGAGGTCCTCGGTTATGCGGAAGCTCTTCGGCGGGTTGGTTTTGGCGGCGCTCGCGCTGTCGCTCCCCGCGGCGGCACAGGCTCAGCGGCGCGCGGCCGCGGCCGGCGGCGCCCAACACGAGTTCGGCGTCGATGTCGGCGCCGCCTACTTCAGCTCGAATGTCACCGGCGTGTCTGGCGGCATCGTGATCGTGACGCCACTCGATCTGCGAATCGGCTTTGTACCGCGCGCTGGTAACAAAATGATGTGGGAGCCGCGGTTGAGCCTGAATTTCAGCACGGTGGGTGGGAACACTGCCTACGTCTTCACCCCCGGCATCAACATGTTGTATGCCAACAGCAGCGGCGGTCACCGGCGCGGAATGTATTTCACCGGTGGGGCCGGACTGGTGCTGGGCGATTTAGGTGCTGGCAGTGGCACGGCCGTGAAGCTCGAAGGAGGGGTCGGCTGGCGGAAGCCGTACGAAGGCGCGGCCTGGCGTTATGAGGTGGGCTTGCAGTGGGTCTCTTCGAGTAACGAGCTGGCCCCCGCATACGCGGATTACATCGCGATCGGTGGCCGCATCGGCATTTCACTCTGGCACTAGTAGTAGTGGCGCAGCATGCTGCGCCCCTCCATGAGCGCGGCGTTCCGGATCCTTACAGGACAAGCCTCCGGAACGCCGCGCTGTTCGTCGGGTAACCTTCGCACCACATCTCGAGGAGCTGGTATGCGGTGGTTCCGCACGGGCTGTCTGCTGTTCGTTGGCGCCGCGTTGGTCCCCGAGGCCCATGCGCAAGCGACAGGCGTCCCAAGCTTCAACGCACCCTACCGCGCGTTCACCAGATCCGAGTTCGGAGCCGTCATCACCTTCCCGGACGGGGGTGGCACCGCGTTCGAGGGTGCGTACCGGATGTCCAGCGGCAAGTTCGACCTCGGCTTTCGGGGCGGAATCCTCGATCCGGGAGGCAACGGCGACGCGGTCCTGATAGTCGGTACCGAGGCGCGGGAGCGCGTCGTCACGCACACCGTGGACTTCCCACTCGATGGCGCGCTGATCGTCGGAGTCGGCGGGCAGTTTGTCAGCGGCAACTCCGCGCTCATCGTGCCGATCGGCTTGTCGCTCGGGCGCCGGCTCGATCCGCAGGGTTCCAAGATCAGCATCGTGCCGTACGTGCAGCCGACCGGGTTCTTCGTGGCGGGAAACAGCAACTCCGACTTCCTGTTCGATCTCGGCCTGGGCGCCGATTTCCGGCTGTCGCCGCGGTTCGATGCCCGCATCAGCGCGGGACTGGGTGACCTGGAGGGTGTGTCACTTAGCGCCGTGTGGGTGCATTAGGGCGACACGCATTGACTTGGCGAAACGGTCTTCCTACCGTAGGAGCCTAGATCAATGATCATTGATCAATGATCATTGATCATTGACCTTGGAGGATACGAATGAAGCGACTTGCGGTAATCATCGGGCTGATCGCTTGCGTGGCATCGCCCGCGGCAGCGCAGTGGCAGGGAATGCCGGCGTGGAATAATCCGAAGGGCGGCAGCGGGGTCACCGTGAACGGCGATCTGGGCTTGCCGAACAGCGACGCGGGCAAAGGCACCGCATTCGGCGCGCGCGCCACGCTCGGGATGGCCAACATCAGCGTCACGGCCGGCGTTGCGAGTTGGAAGCCGAAAGGGGCCCCCGCCAGCACGACCTCGGTCGGTGGCGTCGCGCAGTTCCGGGCAATCGGCGGGAGCCTGATTCCGATCGCACTCAATATCCAGTTGGGCGCGGGGACGGCCGGCGCTATCTCCGGCACCACCATTCCCAAGACGACGAACATCCTTGCCGGTGCCGGCCTCAGCGTGAACGTGCCGACGCCCGGCATCAACATCGAGCCCTACGTGTCGATTTCCAACCGCTGGCACAAGCCGAGTGGCGGTGGCTCCACGGAGTCGAACATCGGCTGGGTGCTGGGAGCGAACGTCGGATTCGGCATGCTGGGTCTGCATCTGGCCTACGATTCCGAAAAGCTCAATGACGGCACGACTGCCGGTGTCCTCGGCATCGGCGCCCACGTTGCCCTCAAGGCTCCCATCGGGATGTAACACGCTGTAGCTTAGGGGCGCGCCGTACCATGCGGCGCGCCCCTTTGCTTCCCGGGAGATTCGTGATTCGTCCTGTAACGCGCGTGGGCCTCGCAGCGCTGGCCCTCACGGTGAGCGGCTGCGCGCTGACGTTCGATGCGCGGGATCTCGGCGTCCCGACTTCCCTCGCCGAGCCGGCGCAGAGCCCGCCGCAGGGTGCGCCGTTCCGTGTGACCAAGCATCCCGTCTTCCTCTTATGGGGGCTGGCCGGGGCCTCGCGGCCCAACGCCGAGGACGTGCTCGCCGGTCAGGTGGGGACGGGGGCCCGCATCGCAAATCTGCGGATCAAGGTGCGCAGCCGCTGGAGCGATCTGCTCGTCACCGTGCTGACGGCGGGCGTGATCAGCCCGCGGTCAGTGACGTTTGAAGGCGTGGTGGTGCCGGCAACAACTGCGCGGTAATCAGCGATAGGGTTTCGATTTCGTCCACACCACGATCACGCCGCACCCCGCATTCGAGCCGCCGAATTCCGCCGGTATCTCGCCGGCCCCGCGATAGACCTCGATACCGTAGATGTCCGCGATGGGCGTGTTTGCATGAAAGGAATGCGCTTCGACGCCGTCGATATACCACGTCGGTGTACACTGCGGCGTTCGCACCATGACGGCATTGCATTCGAATTCCTGCTGATTGCATTGGATCCGCACCCCGCGTACCGTGCGCAGGGCGTCGCCCACCGAGCCGTATCCTTTCCTTTTTAATTCGTCCCAGCGGAGGTAGGCGCCGAGCGCGCGGTGGCGCCTCCGTTCAAAATCGGTGTAGCGTGGGGAGAGCGCTTCCGCATGCGCCTCCACGACGACCGCCGGCAACAGGTAGCCGTTGAAGTCGAGCGGGAATACGCCTTCGATAGATCCCGAATCGGGAATACGAAGGTCAAAGACGCCGGCCTCATACCCGATAAGTTTTATGGTAATTTCGGTCCACCCGGCGGGCAGATGCTCTCCCATCACACGCCCTGCGGAGTCGGTGGTCAGCGTGGGGCCGTCCTTCCCGATGCGCACGGCAGCCCCGGCCACGGGGTTTCCCAGCTCGCTATCGATGACTCGGGCACGGAGGGTTTGGGCGCTGGAGGGTCCGGGAATGGTCGTCCCGACCAGTCCAACCAGCAACACGATGCTAACGCAGACCCCTCTAGCGCGACTCACGATACCGCGTAGTATGGAAGCTCTGGCGCCGGTTTGCCAGGGCTGAGCCTCCAAAGTCTGTTGGCCGTCACGTCTGCCCAGCGGACGTGGACCACGGGGGTCGGTAATGCCGCTGTACGATTCTGCGAAGTGCCGTTCCTTCCGCGTCCTCTCTTCCAACCAGAGGCAGCTTATGCGCGTTCTCAAGTCGGGTACGCTGCTCGTCGCATGGGCGACGGCAGCGATGCTAGCGCTCAGCGGCACGCCGCTCTGCGCGCAACAGGCCGCAGTGATCAAGGGCCGTGTTACGGCGCAGACGGGTGAGCCGTTGGGCGGCGCCAACGTTATCGTGGCGAACACAAATCTGGGAGCCGTGACGGCCCAGAACGGGACGTACTCCATCTCCATCGGACCGGAGGCTGCCCGGGGCCAGCAGGTCGTACTGACGGCGCGCTACATCGGCCACAAGCCCGTCGTGCGCACCATCACGCTGTCGCAAGGCGAGCAGGAACAGAACTTCGAGCTGTCGGCCGATCCGTTACGGCTCGAGGAAGTCGTCGTCACCGGCGTTGGTGAGGCGACCTCACTGAAGAAGCTGCCCTTCGCGGTGGCACGCGTCACCGATGAGCAGCTCCAGGCGGTCCCGGGTCAGAGCGCCCTGGCCGCTGTCGCGGGCAAAATCGCCGGCGTGCGTCTCGTGCCGAATTCAGCGCAGCCGGGCGGCGAGCCGTCGCTGCGGCTGCGCGGCGCGACGAGCATCAGCGGGCGTCAGGATCCGCTCATCATCGTCGACGGCGTCATCACGCGCTTCGGCCTCGCCGACGTGTCGGGCCAGGACGTCGCGCGCGTCGAAGTGGTGAAGGGCGCGGCGGCCTCGTCGCTGTATGGCTCCGACGCGGCGAACGGTGTGGTGCAGGTGTTCACCAGGCGCGGCAATGACCTGCCTGACGGTGGACTGCGCGTGACGACCCGCGTCGAAGCAGGCAGCAACAACATGCCGAGCCGGCTGGAGTTCTCTCACTCGAATGCGTGGGAAGTCGACGCCAATGGCGATTACGTCCTGGATGCGGACGGCGCTCGCCAGGTGAAGAGCGATCAGATCGCGAACAATCCGTTCAAGGTCTACTACGATCACTGGAACGCGCTCGTGCAGAGCGGGTTGTTCACGACGGCATACACCTCAGTCGGGCAGCGGCAGGGCAATACGAATTACAACGTGTCGTTCGAGAATAACCGCAACCAGGGTGTGATCTTTGGGTTGGGTGGCTACACACGCCAGAACTTCCGGGTCAACGTCGATCACCAGCTGCGCTCGAATGTCGACGCTTCGTTCAGCTCGTTCTATGGCCGGTCGACCAACGGGCGCGCCGCGGAGGGGCAGAACGGCCCATTCTACGGGCTGATGTTCCTCCAGCCCGACGTCAACATCAAAGCGTGCTGCAACCCCGACGGCTCGCCGTACATCGCGAAGATTCCGCTGGGCGGCGACGTCGCCAACGACTTCAACCCGCTCTACGATCTCGCGAATCGCCACATCAACGCGGACCGCAACCGTTTCACCGGTGCCGCCAAGATGCGCTGGCGCATGAACAACTGGCTGCAAGCCGAAGGGAGCATCGGCTTCGATCAGGAAGGCTATCAATACAAAGATCTGCGCAGTTTCGGCTACTACACCTCGTCGGGGACGCCCACGAAAGGCGGGCTGACGGATTCATCGCGCAACGACTGGCAATCCAACGCCACGGTGACGCTCACGAGCGTGCGGCATTTCGGATCCAACATCACGAACACGACCAAGGTCGCCGCGATTTTCGAAGACCAGCGCAACCAGATGGTGACGACCAACGCGGGAGCGTTCAAGCAGGGCGGCGTGCCGGAGTTTTACGCGACTGATCCCACGTCGCTGACAGCGAATTCGTGGGACCAAAGGATTCGCAACGAGAATTTCTACACCGTGACCACGTTCGACATCAATGATCGTTACATCCTCGACGGCCTGATCCGGCGCGACGCGTCATCGTTGTTCGGGCCGGAGAATCGCTGGGCCACCTACTACCGGCTGTCTGGTGCGTGGCGGTTGGGGGAGGACGTGAAACTTCCCGGGATCGATGAATTCCGGCTGCGCGCGTCATACGGCACCGCCGGTCTGCGGCCCTGCTTCGACTGTCGCTACGAGATCGTGCAGATCTCGTCGAGTGGCAATAACGTCCCGTCGATCCTGGGCAATCCGTTCCTGAAGCCCGCCCGCTCGGCCGAGCTCGAGCTCGGCACGAACCTGGAGTTCGGCGCTTCCCGGTATAGCCTGGAGTACACGTACTCCCAGAAGCGAACCAAGGACCAGATTCTGCTGGTGCCCCTGTCCGTCGCCGGAGCGCCACCGGAGGAGACCCCTGCCGGCGGTGGATTCAACCAACAGTGGCAGAACATCTCGGCACTCCGTTCGCGCACGCATGAACTGACGTTCGCCGCACGCTTGATCAATAACGCGCGCACGACCCTGACGCTCAATATCGTGGGCGACCGCACCCGGCAGGTGATTACGGCTATGACGATCCCGCCAAGGCGGCGCTGCAGGGTCCCGGCCAGGCGTGGAGTCCCGACTCGGTGATGATCAACGAAGATGGCTACGTCGTCCGCAAGAGCGCGTACGGCACGCCGAACGAGCGAGCCATCAAGTACGTGTATTGCAAACTGCCCGGGGTAGGTGGCGGTTGTGCCATCACCGATAACTTCGTGCGCATCGGGAATGCCAATCCCGATTTCAATCTGAGCTTTGGCCTCAACTTCACTCGCGGCCCGCTGTCGTTGAATGCGTTGCTCGATTGGTCGCATGGCGGCGATCTGTACAACGGAACGCGGCAATGGGCGTTCCAGGCCACGCGCGACAAGGTTCAGGATCAGGCCGGCAAGCCGGCAAACGATGCAACCTGCGGAGTCGTATCCAATCCGATGCCGTCGTGCCCGCGCAAGGCGCTCGGCTATTACGGTGTGGGGTTCTACAATGGTCTCGATCCGAACGACTACTTCGTCGAGGACGCATCGTACGCCAAGCTGAAAGAGCTGAGCGTGCAATACACCTTCTCACGCAGTCAGCTGCGGTCGATCGGGCTGCACGCGCTGTCCGAAGTGCGGCTCGGGATCATCGGCCGGAACCTGTTTAAGATCACGAAATACTCGGGGCTGGACCCGGAGGTCTCGGGACTCTTCGGCGACCCGTTCCAGGTCAGGATGGACTGGTTCCAGTATCCACAGTTCCGGACCTACTCGGCCGTCGTCGAGATCACCTACTAGGAGGCGACCCCAATGCGCTCATCTCGAGAGATTGCTATGCTGCGGGCGTCGACTCTCGCCGTTCTCGTGACGGCCGCGGTGCTGACTGGTGGATGCGACATGAACACCACGAACCCCAACGCCCCCGACACCAAGCGGGCGTTTGGAACGCCGGAGGGGCTGACGCAGCTCCTTGCCGGCGCGATTCAGACCTGGGTCGGGACGCGCGACAATTACTTCGTGCTGCCGCTCACGGCCCAGGCGGACAACTACACTGCGTCGTGGAACAATGCGGCAATCCGGTTTTACAGCTCGGTCGGGTCCGATTGTGCCTCGCGCTGCGGCTGGACGAACAGCGCGACCGCGCCCGAAGCGGCAGGCGGTCCTACCGTCGAGGCGCAATGGTACGGCTATTACTCGGTGCTCAATGCCGCGACACTCGTCGTCTCGCGGAGAGTCAAGGACGGACTTTGCTTTGATGACGATTGCTCGGCCGATAGCACCAACACGGCGCGCATCATGACGATGGCGAAAATGCTGCAAGGGTTCGCGCTCGGCGGCATCGGGACTATCTATGACCAAGGGTTCGTTCTCGACGAGAACACAGATTTGACAGACCCCACGGCAATCGCGTTTAGTCCCCGGGCTCAGCTGCGTGATGCCGCGATCGCGAAGCTGAACGAAGCGTACACGTACGCTGGAGCCTTGCCGTGGAAGACCGACGCCGATTGGATGGGGCTTGGTGGGGGGAAGGTATACACCAACGTGCAGATTCGGCAGGTGATTCGTACGGCGCAGGCTGAGCTGTTGGCGACGTTCCCGCGCTCGGCGGCGGAGAATGCCGCCGTCGACTGGGCACAGGTTGCGACGTATGCGTCGCAGGGCGTCAGCTCGGGAACGCCGTTCCACTGGGACTATTACGTCGACATCAACAACCGCGAGTGCGGATTGGAGTGCGTCAAGAACTGGGGCAACTCGATCGGCACGATGCGGGTCGACACCCGCGTGGCCAAAATGTTGGATCCGCTTACGCAAGAAAATCCCTGGACTGGTGCTCCAGGCACGGTGAAGAACCCGAATACACGGGTCACGACGGCGATCGTAGGAAGCCCCGTGGCTCAAGCGGTGACGCCCCTGTCAATGAACGGGATCATCGTGGGAAGAACGATCGAGATCGGCTGCCCGAACATTCTGCCATGCAAGAACGGTGAGTACGTCACGGTGACGGCCGTGACGCCAACCACATTCACCGGCGTCGTCGCGAAGAACCACCCAGCCCCGACGACGCTCAGCGCTGCGGTCACGGCCGATACCGTGCCGGTGACCGCGACGCCTGCGCTGATGGCGGGAATCGATACGGGGTCGTATTTGATGATCGATAGCACGGAAAGCGTCACGGTGAGAACGATCACGGCGACGACGTTCACGGCGCTGTTCAAGAAGGATCACGCGTCGGGAGCGTCGGTTGCCGAGGCCGTGCATCGCAATAATGGGAGCAACGGCAATCCCTGCCCGTTCGGATCTGTTGACAAGCGAGTGGGCGACGGCAGCTACGGTCCCACGAACAATTTCAACGGATATTCCACTAGGGCCGAGACTCCGAACGCCGGGACCGACTATGCGTGCTCGGCGGTGGCAATTTTCCCGGCTGCTCGCGGTCAGTATCACCAGAGCAACATGCAACACATTCGTTATCACGGGCTGGCGAGTCGGGGAGAAGATTTGCCCACTGACGACGGCACAGGCCAGGACCCGATGTTCACGGAGCAGATGAACGACCTGCTTTGGGCCGAAGGCCTGATTCGAAGTGGTGGGGATAAGGTGTTGGCGGCAGCGAAGATCAACAATAGCCGCGTCGGCCGGGGTGGTCTGCCCGCGTTGACGGGTGCAGAAGCCGACACGGTGCTGTACGACGCGCTGCACTACGAGCAGGAAATCGAGTTCATGGGTCAGGGTGCGACGGCGTTCTTCAACCGGCGCCGCGTTGATGGGCTGATTCTCAACACGCCCCATCAGATGCCAGTGCCGGCGAAGGAGCTGGACATCCTCCAACGCGCCATCTATACGTTCGGTGGAGGAACCAGTCCGGACTTCGCGCCGCCGATCGGCGGTGGTGCGGCACGGCGTGAGACAGTGGAAGACCGGTACCGCGCCCTACAGGCGTTGCGGCCTCACGGCTCGTTCCTGAGCGGTGCCTTGTACTGAGAGTAGTCCGATCGGTTCGCCGGCTCGTCCCAGAACTTGTACCGCGCCATTCTGCGACCAGTAGCCCGAGCCTGCCTGGACTTCGCGCATTGGCCCCTCGCCGGTCGTATAACGCAGCCGCAACTGCGTCCCGATTCCCGTGGGGTTGCCCGACGGGCCGAGTAACCGCACGCGCGGCCCCGGCGTCGCGCCGACATTATGGAAGAGCCGGGTCGGGGCGGCGTTCTGGCTGACCGCGAGATCGAGCCGGCCGTCTCCGTCATAATCCGCATACGCGGCACCACGCTGCTCGCCGTAGACAACCAGGCCGGACCTCTGCCCCTCGACGGGCTCGAGCCCTCCTTTGCCATCTCCAAGCATCAGCAGGCTACGGCCGGCATCGTAGCGTGGCGTATCGATCTCGGTCGCGAAGAAATTTTGCGTGAGGAAGACGTCTTCATTTCCGTCGCCATTGAAATCGGCTATGCCCGCATAGAACGCCGGGGCCAGTTGTGCCGCGTCGGGAAGGGGGTGTGCCTCGAAGTGATCGCCGCGATTCAGAAACACCATGTGATCCAACGTCGTCACGCCGAGGCGTGCGGCTGCGGGAGCGGCCGGCCCCAGCACCCCATCGACGCCGGCATCGGCATACGCCGCGAACGTCCGCAGTCGCATGCTCGCGCCCGGAAATGCTTGCGTGAGCCGGTCGAACGTCAAGAGCGGGGCGATCGCGTGAATGCGCGGGTCTTCCTGGGCCGGGAGGATGTCGGGGCGCCCCTGTCCGGTGAAGAAACCGACGAAGAGGAACAACGGGCGCGTCTCAGTCGCGCGAGCGTCGGTATTTCGGCCCCAGCTCGTCGCCACGATATCGAGCCGGCCGTCGCCATCGAGATCGCCGGTGGCGAGTCCGTTCCAGCGACTGTACACGCGCGCCAGACCGGGAAACTGCGCAGGCGTAAATCGTCCGTGATCGTTCAGAAAAACCCGGATCGTGCCCCATTCGATCGCCAGGAGCAGATCGGGATCGCCGTCGCCGTCGATGTCGGAGAACAGCACCGCCGAGATCATGCCCAGCCCGGCAAACAGGGCCGTGTTCGCGCTGTCGAGCACGAGCTTCCCGTCCCGGTTGTGGTACAGGTGCGACGCCGGTGACAGCGGATAGCCGGCCGGATAGATCCTGCTGCCTACGAACAGATCGAGGTTGCCGTCGCCATCATAGTCAGCCAGCGCGAGGGGTCCCACGCTGGCGGTGTCGCCGCCGATCAACGGCGTCACCGCACCAGTCCGCGGTGAATACGCGACGACGCTCGCCATGGCGCGGGCCGCAGTCGTGTTCGCAGCTTCATAGGCGGCCACACCGGCAAGCGCGATCGATGCTCCCCGTCCGTCCGGCCAGCCGAGAATCGTGGTGAGATCGCCGGGGGCCGGCGGTGGATGCACGGCCGACGGCTGCAGTCGCGTGCCGGTGTTATGGAAAAATGCGATCCTACCGGTGCGTCCCGCGCCGACGATCAGGTCTTCCTTGCCGTCGCCATCGAGATCGACCCATGCGACGCCAGGACCGAGCTGGCTGAAGGAGTTCGGCAGCAGCGGCTGGCGCTGGTAGTCATCGAAGTACGGCTCGACGTGTTGATGGCCGGCAAGTTGAGACGAGATGTCTTCGAAGAGCGCGTGCGTCGTACGTCGTGCGTCGTGCATGCGAACTGAATGCTGCGCTGCGGCGGGCTGGGTGATCTCGTATTCCCGATTCGGCACCGCGCTGTCGATTACGCTGCGCCCCCCGTCACGCCACTCGACTTCGATTCGGACATGCGCCGCGGCGCCGGTGGCGAACGTCAGGCTCGCGTCGGAGCTCGACAGGTACAGCCCGCCGGCCACCATCTCGCGTTGCTGCAACGGCGCAGGACCGCCCAGCACCCGCACGCGGCTGCCGATGCCCGCGGTGTTCGGCGCGGCGCCGCGCAGGCGAACAGCGATTCGTGGCGCCGTGGCATCGTTCCGGAGGACGGCTGCGGGCTGGCCGAGCCGGTTGATCACCACGTCGAGATCGCCGTCGCCATCCAGGTCCGCCAGCGCCATGCCGTGCGAGATGTCATCGCCGATATCGAAGCGCCACGTCTTGCTAGCGTCTTCGAACGTCAGGTCGCCGCGATTGCGGAACGCGACGTTCGGCAGCTCGAGACGCGGGTATTCGAACAACATGCGCCGCCAGTCGATTTGATGCAGCGTCCGGCGCAGCCGGTACTGCGTGTCGCCGTCCATCACATCCCAGATGTGTCCGGTGCCGATGAGAATGTCTTCCCACCCGTCGAGATCCACGTCAAGGAAGACCGTAGACCAGGACCATCCCGAGCGGCCCACCCCCGCAAACCGGGCGACTTCGGCGAATGTCCCATCGCCGCGGTTCAACTGGAGCGTATTGCGCTGCATTTGCGGCCGGTCGTCCCCGATCCCCGGCTGCTTCACTACCGCTGTGTGCGTCGGGATCTGCGTCTTGAGGCGGCGCGTGTCGGCGCTCATCATGTCCACTTCGAACAGATCGGGATAGCCGTCGCGATTCACGTCCCCGACTGCGACCGCCATGCCGGAGTTGCTCGTCGCGCGCATGGCGTACCAGGGAATCAGTCGAAACCGCCCGTGGCCGTCATTGATCCAGCACTCGTCGGGATCTTCGAAATCATTGGCGACATAGAGGTCGGGCGCGCCGTCGCCATTGAGATCGGCGAACACGGCCGCGAGTCCGAAGTCCTCACGCTCTTCCGCCAACGGCACCCCCCGGTCGTCCACGAAGCGGGGATTGTGCGCCATGGGCTCGCGGACAAAGTGCCCGGCGCCATCGTTCAGGTAGAAGAAGTCCGGATCGGCACGCTGCTGGAGGCTGACCCCGCCCAGGTCTTCACGATCCACCACCCTGTAGTCGCGGCGGTACCGCTCTTTCACCTCGTAGTGACGCGGTCCGAGCCGCCGGGTGACGTTGCTGAACGCCCGCTCCTCGGGCGACATCCGGTCGAGCGTCGTGTAGGCCTTGTTGTTGGCTACGTACAGATCGAGATCGCCATCGCCATCCACGTCGGTGACCGCGATCGTCATACTGCCCGCCCTGTCCGTGAGGCCCGCGGTCTGCTCCGTGAAATGGCCCTTTCCGTCGTTCACGAACAACGCGTTCGGCCCGCCGAGGGAGACGAGCAGGAGATCCTGGTCCCCGTCGCCGTCGACGTCGGCAAAGGCGCATCCTGTCGCATAGCGGCCCGGCGCCGCGACGCCGGCACTCACCGTGACGTCTTCGAACCGCCAGTCGCCGAGATTGCGATACAGCGCGCTCGGACCTTCCGTGCGGGCCAGGAAGACATCAGGACGGCCATCGCCATCCACATCGGCGAGACACACGCCGGCGCCTTGCGCGAGCTGGCGATTGTGCACGAGCAGGGAATCGCTGACGATGTTGGTGAACGCGATGCCGGTCTGCGACGGACCGAGCAGCGTGAATCCGGGGGTGAGCCCGGTGCGGGGGACGTCGAGTGCGCGCCACCGGTAACCCGTCTCGTCGTGCCAGGGGGTGGCGATTGAGGAAGAGTTACGATTACATGCCGCGACCAGTACGATAAGAAAGAAAGAGACTACGTGCCCACCCTGAAGGGTGGGCCCAATCGACGTCGCGACGGCTCTCAACTCCGGACGAGCCCCCGTACGAGCGCGGTCGTCCGTTCCGACGCGCCGCGGCCGTCCGCCACCACGTGTTTCGCCGCGTTCCCTGCGTTGCGGCGGGCCGCCGGGTCGTGGTGCCACACCAGCCACTGTGAGTGCAACGGATGCCGCGCATCGCCCGGCAGCGCGACGGCGCCGCCCTGCTCGAGTAACAGTGCAGCGTCCCGGCTCATGCGCCAGTGCGGGCCGAACGTGATCGGCACGCCGAACACGGCCGGCTCGAGCACCGAGTGCAACCCGGCCCGATGGAAGCCGCCGCCGACGAACGCCGCGTCGCCGAGGGCATAGAGATCGGCGAGAATCCCGACGCGATCGACGACGATCACCGGACCCGCCTTGGCATGCTCCAGTTGCGACAGTCGCACTGGTCGCGGCAGCTTGAGATGGCGTAACCGCTCCGCGATGCCGGCGAGGTGATCCGGGTTAGGCTCGTGCGGGGCGAGCAGCAGTCGCGCGGTCGGCAGCTGATGCAGCAGATCCGCGAACGCCGGCAACAGCGCCGCTTCATCCGAAGGCCACGTGGAGCCCGCCACGATCGTAAACGTCTCAGGGGACGTCGCCGCCAGGCGCGCCAGCGGCTCACGCGTCTTGTCCAGCCGCGCCGCGCGCTCCGCCACGCTGTCGTACCGTGTGTCGCCGGTGACGGCGATCGCGTCCGCGCGAGCGCCCAGCAGCTCGAGGCGCTCGCCGTCCTCCTCACTGATCGTGCCGACACGGTCGAGCGCGCGGTAGGCCGGTGCCGACCACTGTCGCGTCGGCCAGCGCAGCCGGGAGCTGTGCGGCGCCACCGTCGCGGAAATCAGGCCCAGCTTCACGCCGCGCCGGGCGGCGGCCAGCGTCAGCTCCGGCCACACGTCCAGCTTGCTGAAGACGAGCGCGTTAGGCTGCAGCGCGTCGAGCACGGCCGCGACTTCCGAGGGACGATCGAGCGGCAGGTAATCGGCGACGTCCACCGGCAGATTCCTCGCGAGGCGCTCGGCGGACGGGGAGAAAAACGTGAACGCGAGCTGCCAGTCGGGGTGCTCGGCGCGCAACGTCTCGAGCACCGGCTTCGCCTGCAGCCCCTCGCCGACGGAGGGAGCATGCATCCACACCAGGGGGCGCCGCGCGTCGCGCTGCGCCGCGGCCCATGCCGCAAGCCGGGCGGCCAAACCGCGCCGCCCGTCCAATCCCCGTGCCACCTTTTTGTCGAAGCGCGCAACCAGCGGGGCGGCCCGCGTGGCCATATGGACGCTCAGCCGGTACAGAAATGAGGGGCGACTCACTTGGATGAGCGCGTGCGCACCGCGTACACCGAGTCCAGCAGGTGGCGCATGGGATCGGGGGTGTACGGGGCACCCTCGAGCAGGCCACCTTCGATATAAAAGGAAGGGGTGGCGTGGGCGCCGGAGCGCGCGGCGCGCTGCGCGTCGAGCTCCACTTCCTGGCGGGCGCTCCCCTCGTTGAGGCAGGCGAGCAGCTTCGCCTTGTCCGTCCCGGCCCGCTGCGCCACGGCGATGAGCGTGGCGCGCGGCTGGGCGAGCTTGGCCCAGTCGTCCTGCTGCTGATACAAGACGTCATGCACCGGCCAAAACCGCCCCTGGCGGGAGGCGCACATCGCCACCTCGGCTGCGGCCATCGCGTTGGGGTGGATGCTGGTCAGCGGCAGGTTGATGAACACCCATCGAACCTTCCCGGTCTCGACATACTCCCGTTCCAGGGTGGGCAGCACCGTCACCGCGAACAAGCGGCAGGCGGGACACTGAAAGTCCGCCATCTCGTAGACCGTGACCGGGGCATCGGGACGCCCTTTGGAGCGCTGCGCGAGGGGGTCATCCGCCTGCGTTGTCGCTAGGATCACGACACACCCAGCCAGCCCGAGAGGGAACGCGAGTCTCACGGCAGCAACATACGAAAAACGAGGGGGATGAGGGGGAGGATCAGGGACCCGTTCGGGTCCAGATCACTATTGTGCCGCAGGTGTTGGCGCCGCGAATGAATTCGACGGGGGTTTCGGTGATCGTCCGATAGATCTCAATGCCGATAATGCCGATCGTGGGCAGCTCGAGGCTTGTGGCGTTGTTGGCCGAATGCCCATCCACGACGAAATCGGGTTGACACTCGTTCCGGGCCATGCGCGCCACGCAGCCGCTGTAGCGGCAGATTAGCCGTACGCCGGACACACTCCGGAGCACGTCAGACAGGCGCGTGGCGTCGATCCGCTTGATGTCCTCTTCCGTGATGTAGACCCCGCGGCGCTGTCTGCGGCGTTCCTCGAATTCCACCATCACACGCTGCCGCCACTGGGTCTCTACGGTCACGCTTGGCAAGGTGATGGCCACCGGCTCCAGCTCGAACACCACCGCCAGGGTCTCGCTCGCTACGAGCTCGACGACCCGCGAGGCGGGCGCATACCCCAATGCCCGCGCCTGGAGCACGTAGGTACCCGGCCTGAGGCCGGTGCCTGCGAACTGCCCGGTGACGCTGGAGCGCAGGCTGATCGGGGTCCCCAGGAGGGCAATCGCGGCGCCTTCGACGGGCTGGTGACTGGACCGGTCGAGCAGCTTTCCGGCGATTCCCGCCGTGCCCTGCCCGGCGCCGGTCCTTACCATGGCGGCCACGGAGAGGGCGAGGATCAAACTGGCCACCCGCATCCAGGGACCCTTTGGGTGTTGACCGAGTCCATTTTAGCGTCCCGGGGCGGTCTTGACCACCTTCCGGATGCCGGGTTTACTTGGAGAGGTTCGCCGTCAACGAACGGGGATTCTGTCCCAATGGCCGTCACCCTTGGGATCCTGCAAGAGTTTTTGTCTCCTGTAAACCGGCTCCGCTCCGCGGCGCCGAGGGACCTCGTTGTGTCTTCCCCCGAAGGGAGTTCTCTATGCTCCACAAGTGTGTGAAGACGTTGTTCGTCGTTTGCGTCGCGGCCGCCACACCGGCGCTCGCGCAGGATGTGACGCTGCGCGGCACGGTGACGGACGATCGCGGTGACGTCGTCCAGGTCGCGTACGTGCAGATCCCGGAGCTC